>NZ_JBFOCK010000030.1:0-8825 GCF_040907765.1 Aeromonas sp. s9 | reverse complement strand
CTAAATAGCTGATCCTAATTTCGCTCCAGTTGCATAAGCCCATGTCCATTACCGGGGAACGGGGCGGCATGATCCAGGAAGTAGAACACGCGACGTAATAACTCACCCAATGTGCGGCATTGGTGGTTCCGGGTGATCGTTTCATGGAGGGCATGCCACAGCCGCTCAATCTGGTTCACCCATGGCGAATACACCGGCTGAAAAAGCACGATGAACTTCGGATTTTTTGCCAGCCATCGCTGTGCTTTTTTGCTCTTGTGGATGATGTAGTTATCCAGGATCAGCGTGATGCTCTTGGCGCGCCGATAAGTCCGCTTTAGTGTTTGGAGCAGTGACAAGAACAAGTCCGTGTCTTTGCTATCGCTCGCCACATAGGTCACGTTACCTGTTCCGGCATGCAGGGCGCCAGCGAGGTAATGTTTGCGATTCTGGCCCGGAGTTGCCACTTTCTTCTGCTTCCCTCGCATCATCCAGTCCGCCCCCAGCTTGGGATTTAGGTGGATATCCACCTCATCTTCATAGAACACGGGATGGTCCGCACTGCAGCGTCCCAAGGCCTCATTGATAGCGGCCATTTTCCGCTCTTTATGGGGATCGCGGATGTGCAAAGTGGGCGCGGCCCGGCGCCAGACAATCCCTAGCCTGGGCAGCCATCGCCGTATTGTTGAAGCATGCAATGTCAGGCGCCAACTCCGTTTGAGTTCAAGCGCCATCAGTTCGGTACTCCAACGCGAGCGCTGATATCCGAGCTCCTGTGGAGACAACTGGATCAACAGCTGTAATAGACCCGAGATGTGAGCAAATGGCAGCACCGGCTTGCGCCCCCGAGGCTCGCTTTCAAGCCCCTCCAGACCGTACAAGGTGTACCAGTTCACCCAGCGATTGATCGATGACCGGGCGGCGGCTGTGAGCCGAGAAACAGCCGAGACACTGTGCCCGTCAGCAAGGAGCAAGATGGCGTTGAGCCTCCGGCAGAGATCTTTATCTTTGGTCCGGTGCATCTTGTTGATGATCCGGCGTCGCTCATCATGGTCGGGGAGTGTTAGTATCATTTCGGGCTCGGCTCGTTTGTCGTTTGATTGGTTTGGCGATTAATCAGATCGCACAAACGACGCCGAGTTCCCTTCTTTCCCGGATAAGTGATCTACATTTCGGAACGGTTATTTAGGACTTTGGTTTGTGTAGGGCTGGCGGCCTTTTGGCTGACCGTGGAATCCCGTTCGGCAATGAAGTGAGGGAGAAGGAGGGCTGTCATTCTCCCATAGTGGGCTTGTCCTAGGCGCGTCAGCTCGTGGGGGATGTAGAACTCGGCATCTTTGCCTATGTCCTTGTGTATATACCAGCCCCAACCGATAGCCTCTCCCATGCCGTAGCGCTCAGTGGTACGTCGCTGGCGGCGCGAGTCTGAACCATCCCATTCACCGCCCGCACTCTTGAGCCTCTTTTTCTGCTCTGCGGTGAGGCTTCCGAAGTAGATACCATGACAGTGGGAACGGCCCTCGCTGTCTCTCTCTATGCAGAACATGGTCATGTGCTCGACCTCGCGTCCTAGCGCACGACCCAGACGCTTCCTGATGGGGTCTTTTAGTTCAGCGGGGCTCTTAGCTGCGTCCTCCATGGATAAATTCAGGGAAAAGGCTACGTACCGCTTGCTACACCTCTCATACATCATGCCGGATGTAACCCAAGCGTACTTTTCCAAGCCTGATAAGTCTTTCCATGGCCGAAGGGGTTCCTTCCTCCAGTTGGGTGTTGAGATAAGGACAAAGGAAGGATCATACATATTTACTACAGACGAGATCATTTTCTCGTAGTCGCGTCGGGACGCTAAGCCAGACAGGACAAGGCTTTGACGCACCATCCCCTTGAGAGCTCTTGCGGCGGTTTTTGTATTTGGAAACCTTGCTCGCCAAAGCGTCCAGCGGGCTGTTTCACTGATGCTGGTTACAGCTCTGTTTGTGGCTCGCCGGATACTTTTATCAACGTTCATCCCACCCCTGAGTGCATCCCTGATTCTGGCGATCTGCATCTTAGCAATCCGCTCGTCTCGGGATGGGGAGTCGTCGCAGTGTAGGTTGCGACGGGCAAGCGCAAACTCATTAGGCTGCGTTAATTTTGATGACCGGTCATTGAGCACCGAGCTCTCTGATGATACTCTTTTCATAGTTAAAACCTTTTGTGCCGCCTCATTGGGCGGCTTTTTTTTACCTGCTTGCCAACGGCAAGCCCTCTTTCAAATCTCGTTCACCTCATCCCCCTGAACGCCTGTGAAGCGCGTACAGCGACAACTGACCGGTTAGGGCCGGTGTCAGTACCTATGGGGATTCCAGCGAAAGGACGCCGCGAAATGGGCGTTAGCGAAGAGGTAGGGCCGACTCATCGGCCAAAATAACAAGGTTACTTTGCAGCATGGGCGGGGTCGCCGTCAACCTGCATCACCTTGATGGTGCATCGCTCCAGCCATCGCGCTCGGCCCTGATAGCTAACATTTCCTCGTCGGTGTAATCCCTAACAATTAGCTCCGGCAGTGCTTCAACGACTTCCGGCTCAGCTGCCAGTGTGAGAACCCGGCGCAACCCATCAGCGGCTAGCTTGCTGGCTGTGGCACACGCTGAAAGGATCTTGGCCGCTTGGTGCCTGTCACATTCACTATCAACCGTTAGGCTCTCTAACAGCTCGGCTGTCTTGGTATGGATTTGGTTGCAAAGTGCAACCTGTGACCGGACGAGGCGAGCGCCCTCCGAGGCGGCGAACTCAGAAGACAATGAGGCCCGCAATCCGGCGCGGGCCTCCTCTATCAACTCCTCCCGCATCGAGTCGGGGCGAACACCTGAACGCCCCCGGATCCGTTTCACTGTGGATAGGCTGATTCCCGTCTGCTCGGCGATAGCAACAATGGGCCATCCTGCCGCGAGAGCTGCGGCAACCTGCGCTTCAAGGGCGGGGGAGGTGCGACGCATCGCGGCCCCCCTCTATTCCGAGCGCATCACACGGGGTCAACTGCTCCCATCGGGTGATTGCCAGCTCCACAATTTGCGTAGGCGACATATTCAGAGCACTGGCCCATATCGCCACACGTTCCGCGACTGGACGGGATAGCCGTATTACTTGGACTGTTTTTTGCGGCTTCATGCTTTCCCCTCTCCATGCTCCAAACCCTGCTGCTGTTCGCAGAACATCGTCCATAAACGCGCATTCCCATTTTGATATGTCAGGGTTGCCGCCCGCTCATTGTCATTGTCTATGGGGGCTAATGCCGCCGATTGTGGGATCCTAGACAGCATGGAGACGAAGAAATCATTTTCTACTGGCACATGCATAGAGATCAGATCTACCCCGGCTGGTGATACGAGCAAGGAGCGGACGATCTCGCGCAACCCTAACACCTGCTGTAATGCGAAAAATCTCCGGCTATCCATCCGCCTAGCTTCACATAGATTGCGGACAGCCCCATATAGCCGGGCATCAATAACTCTGGCCTGCTCTTCATTGGTCTTTTGAACTTCAAGAATCACATCGCGGGCCGCCACCATGTCTCCCTCGTCCATCAGTTTCAGAGCGTATGAGAGCTTGCCCGCTGTCACACCATGCGCCTGTTCGAAACGCGTTTCCGGGATCATGCTTTACCTCCATTGCGGGCCAATGCCGCCGCTATACGATACGAACCGCCAAGGCTTCCACGCTCAATAGTGCGCTGACGCTGCTTCTCGATTTCCTCCTTAACTTCCATGCGCATCCTGTCCGCCAAATCTAGATGGGTCTCACGCTCTTCAATCCAGCCGGTTTCCCCTTCACCAGTGATGATCTCGTCGTCTTCAATCTGCTCAACCGGTATACCGGCAAGCTCTGCTAAAAACGCTTTGTCCCTACCTTCCAGATAGTGCGCATCCTCACCCATCCGCTCTGCGAGCTGACGCTTCAATATTGAAACCTTCATGTATAAGCCTATAAATCTCAATGAGTTACAATGATTACATGTTACAAAAATAGATGACCGATCACCATATTAGAGACAAAAAAAATACCGGCGCTTGGCCGGTATGTTGTTGCTTTATTCGCGTGTTGTTTGGATCGTCATTACGCTGCTTTGCAGGCTCGCTTCACACTGGCGGGTGAAATCCCAAAATGTTCGGCGGTCGCCTGGATGCTTGCGCTGTTTTCCTTCCGCCAGATAGCAACGGCAACATCATCAATGGTCTTTTCTCGCCCTAATGCTTTGCCCTCTGCCTTGGCCTTGGCGATCCCGGCCATCTGACGGGCCTTGATATTTGAGCGTTCCAGCTCTGCGACAGCGGCCAGCATGGTCAGCATTGCCTTACCGATTGGCGTGGACAGGTCGAACCCCTCCCGCAAGCTGATAATCGACACACCCTTGGCTTGCAGCGCCTCAACCGTGTGCAGAACGTCAATGGTGTCACGCCCAAGACGGTCAACGGCGGGAACAATTAGCGTATCGCCCTTCCGCACAAACTTGAACAGCTCGGAGAATTCCGGGCGCTCTAATGCCTTCACTGCACCAGATATGCCCTCGTCTGCGAACCACGTTTCTACCTTGTGGATCTGCTCAATGCTGTGTCGCTGAGCCTCTACGCTTTGCTCGCCAGTGCTCACCCTCAGATACCCGATAACCGCCATATCAATTCCCCACAGATAGCTCAAAAACTATGGCTCACAATATAGTAGTAGCTCATATTGAAATCAACACTTTTGAGCCACCCTTTTCAGTGGGGGGTTTAGGTGGCTCAAAAGGTACACATTTTGAGCCAAAGCAAGAAAGGGATTAGTCTCGGATTAACAACAGCCACACACAATGTTCAACGTTAGTTGTAGACGTAGACATGAAAAATGATATCTGAGTTAGTGACCGTTCATCTCTCATGGTCATGCTCTGATCGTTGCTAGTGCTGGCGTCATAATTCGGTCGTTTTATGAACCCTCTTCTGCAATGCGTGAGATATGTAAAAATTTCTCTTTTTGGTGGTATCCAGGCTCTTTTTTTTACGTACACGCTCAATTAAAGTTCTCATGCTTTCAACAAGATACATAGAGAGAAAGACTACAAAAAATGAGCAATAAGCCTTCTATATCGCAATTGATACAAGCTGCAGAGCAGGGTGATGCTGCAGCACAATACAAACTCGCCAGGGCGTATGCATATGGCGATGGAGTGACACAAGACAGGGCTAAAGAAGTAATTTTGTATCGCAAAGCCGCCGAACTAGGCAATCCCGATGCAATGTATCGACTCGCTTTTTTACACTCCATTGGCTTCGGCGGTGTGCAAGAAGATAAAACCAAAGCTAACGACTTGTACCGCAAAGCCGCAGCTGGCTTCCACCAAGCAGCCGAACAAGGGAATGCCGATGCCCAACTCTCGCTTTGCGAGTGCTATATGAGGGGAAATGGAGTAGCAAAGAATATTCAGCAAGCCATTATGTGGTTACGCAAAGCAGCCAAACAGGGAAATTGCGAAGCAATGTACTGGCTCGGAAGTCTATATGATGAAGGTAAAGAAGTAGCCCAAGATCATGAACAAGCCGCGAAGTGGTGGCTCAAAGCATCTGCACAAGGTGATACTGATGCCCAGTTTTCACTTGGTGAATTGTACCGACTTGGTAAGGGCAGACCACAGGATAACAAGATGGCTTATATATGGTACTCAGTATCCACCATCGATAATAATGAAGCTGTTCGCGCTCGAGATGACCTAGAGAGGCTGCTGACACCAGCAGATTTAATTGATGCACAAACGCTGACTCAGCGTTACATCAAAAGACGCATTTCGGAGGAAACTCAGTAAATGGCTGGAACTTTACCGACAACCATAATTATTCAGTGAGAAAGTTGTGGTCTATTATATATCAATCGCTTAAATGAATTTAATTTTTACGACAGTGTAGTGTTAATAAGACAATGTTTTTAGGATATAAAAATGGAATCTTCCCTCGCTTTATTCACAGTGGCAATGATAATAATCATTGTGGCAATATTTTTCATGATTTCGAACCATACCGATAGAGAGAACTCATTCAAGTCTGCTATATCAAAAATTCCAGGATTTAATGTTGGCGCTCATTTTGTTAGCCATTCCGGTGATTGCAATATCGCCACAAACTCTGATTTTTCAAAGATTTATCTATCAAAAACCATTCAGGGAATACCTTATAATAAAGTTTTTCCTAGTTATGATCTTTTAAGTTCAGAGATAATTGAAGATGGGCAATCAATTATTAAGACTGTGCGTTCCAGTCAAATCGGAGGTGCAATCGTTGGTGGTCTTATGCTGGGTGGTGTTGGGGCTGTAATTGGTGGTTTATCAGGAAGAAAAACCAATACAGAGATGGTAAATAGAATCACCCTCCGAATTATAGTCAACGACCCAGGAAATCCGATTTATGATGTTTGTTTTCTCTCTAGAGAAACGAATAAAAATAGCATTGCTTATAAATCAGCAATCCAAACCGCACAAGAGTGGCAGGCTAGACTGGAAGTGATGATTAAGCGTGCGGACAAGATAAACGAAGCACAACCAATCGCTGAAACAATACAAAAAGTTAAAAAATCAAAGAAGGTTAAAAAGGAAAAAAATTCCGTCCGAGTATCGGATGAACTTCTCAAACTGACCGATCTGCGAGATGGTGGACTGTTAACTGATGATGAATTTGAGGACAGGATCTCTAAGCTAAACAGTTGAAAAGGGAGTTGAACCGGCGTCCAAATTTTGGTGTCATAGTGAAGGGTCACAGAAATGATTCACTGGAACAGGTCATCTAACTGATTGATCTTAAATGATAAACTAAAGATTGGTTGTCACCTCCCCCCAGCTCCACCAAATACCGGTCCAACAGTGACCAACGAAGTCCAAGAAACCCGCATAGCATAAGGCTTTGCGGGTTTTTTGTTGTCTTACGCTGTCCAATGGGGTGTGTTGCCATCCAGCCCTTTTAGGCATATCGTTAGGCATATCGTTTTGTATGCCTTCCGGAGCGTATGCCTATGCCTCGTATCACCCGTCCCTTATCCCCAACCGAGATCAAAGCAGCGAAGCCCAAAGAGAAGGAATACACCCTCTGCGACGGGGCTGGTCTGGAGCTCGTCATCAAGCCTAATGGCTCCAAGTTGTGGCGCCTGCGTTACTACCGCCCCCTAACTAAACAGAGAAACATGATCAGCTTTGGTTCCTGGCCGGAGATGTCGTTGGCTGAAGCGAGAGAGAAACGCTCCGAAGCCAAATCTCTGTTACTGCAAAGCATTGATCCCCAGCATCACCGTGATGAGCAAGCATCCGCCGCATTATCACAGAGCGAGCACACCTTTGAAGCCGTCGCCAAGCGCTGGTTTGATGTTAAGCGTCCTTCCGTCACCCCGGCCTATGCCGAGGATCTCTGGCGTTCGCTCGAAATGTATCTGTTCCCCGAGATTGGCACTGTGCCTGTTATGGAGATCAAGGCTCAGAGAGCCATCAAGATCATCGAGCCCATCGCCGCTGCTGGTAAACTCGAAACCGTGCGTCGTCTCACCCAGCGGGTGAACGAGATCATGACCTTCGCCGTCAACTCTGGTCTGATCGATGCCAACCCTTGCTCGGGGATAAGCAAGGTCTTTCAGCGGCCAGCCAAACAGCACATGCCCAGCATCAACCCCAACCAGTTGCCAGAACTGATGCACCGGCTTTCCAAGGCCAGCATCAATTTGCAGACCCGCTGCCTTATCGAATGGAGCCTGCATACCTTGGCTCGCCCCAGCGAGGCGGCCGGAGCCCGGTGGGCAGAGATCGATATGGAAAAGAAACTCTGGCGGATCCCACCAGAGAGAATGAAGAAGCGCAGAGGTCATGACGTGCCCTTGACGCCACAAACACTTGCCTACCTAGACCTCATGCGGCCAATCAGCGGTCATCGTGAATTTATCTTCCCAGGACTACGAAATCCCAAGACGCATACCAACGAACAGACAGCCAATGCCGCTTTGAAACGGATGGGATATGAAGGGACCTTAGTCGCTCACGGCCTGCGTGCGTATTCCGGCGAAGTTGAACAGCCATTCCGGCCAACGTGAACACCCTGATCCTTAACGCGCTCACGTCACCCCGTTTCTAACTCGAGTGTTCAGATTGGGTCAACTCACTTCTCCTCTTTCTCATCGATTCTCCCTTCAGTGACAGCCGGTGAGCGTTGTGCATCAGCCGGTCCAGGATCGCATCTGCCAGAGTGTTGTCCCCCAAGCTCGCGTACCACTCTTCCGTTGGCAGCTGACTGACCACGACCGTCGAGTATTTCCCGTACCGATCATCCATGATCTCCAGCAGGGCGTTGCGCTGCTCGGCATTCACCGCTTCCAGTCCCCAGTCATCCAGGATCAGCAGCTCTATCCTTGCCAGTTGACCCAGCAGTCTGGCGTAACTGCCATCTACCTTGGCCTGGCTCAGCTCAAGTAGCAGACGCGGCAGCCGGTAGTAACGAGTGCTGTGCCCCTGCTGACAGGCTTGGTAGCCCAGCGCACAGGCTAGGTAGGTTTTTCCGCAGCCACAGGGGCCGGTAATGAGCAGGTTCTGGCCCCGGCGCAGCCACTCTCCTTGGGCCAGGTTTGCCACCTGTGACCGCTCCAGGTTGCGTGCAGACTGGTAGTCCACCTCTTGCACCGTGGCCTGGAGTTTGAGCCTCGCCTGCTTGACCAGCCGAGCTTGTTTACGCTGCTCCCGGCTCAGTTGTTCGTGTTCGACCAGCAGGCTTAGCCGCTCGATGAAGGGCAGCCCTTCGTAGGTACTTGCCTGTTCCAGTTGTTGTTGCACGGCATCCGCCATGCCGGTCAGTTTCAGGTGTCTC
>NZ_JBFOCK010000029.1:0-19103 GCF_040907765.1 Aeromonas sp. s9 | reverse complement strand
GCTACAACACCAGCACCTACGGTACGGCCACCTTCACGGATGGCGAAACGCAGGCCGTCGTCCATCGCGATCGGGGCAATCAGGGTAACAACCATCTTGATGTTGTCGCCCGGCATGACCATCTCTACGCCTTCCGGCAGTTCGATGGTACCGGTCACGTCGGTAGTACGGAAGTAGAACTGCGGACGGTAGCCCTTGAAGAACGGAGTGTGACGACCACCTTCTTCTTTGGACAGCACGTACACTTCGGATTCGAACTTGGTGTGCGGCTTGATGGTGCCCGGCTTGGCCAGTACCTGACCACGCTCTACGTCTTCACGCTTCACGCCACGCAGCAGTGCGCCAACGTTCTCACCTGCACGACCTTCGTCCAGCAGTTTGCGGAACATTTCAACGCCGGTACAGGTGGTCTTGGTGGTATCTTTGATACCAACGATTTCCACTTCTTCACCAACCTTGACGATACCGCGCTCTACACGACCGGTAACTACGGTACCACGGCCTGCGATGGAGAATACGTCTTCGATAGGCATCAGGAACGGCTGGTCAATGGCACGCTCCGGCTCCGGAATGTAGGTGTCCAGGTGGCCAGCCAGTTCCAGGATCTTCTCTTCCCACTGAGCTTCGCCTTCCAGCGCTTTCAGTGCGGAACCACGGACTACCGGCAGGTCATCACCCGGGAAGTCGTACTCGGACAGCAGTTCGCGAACTTCCATCTCGACCAGTTCCAGCAGCTCTTCGTCATCTACCATGTCGCACTTGTTCATGAACACGATGATGTACGGAACGCCTACCTGACGACCCAGCAGGATGTGCTCACGAGTCTGCGGCATCGGGCCGTCAGTCGCTGCTACTACCAGGATTGCGCCGTCCATCTGGGCAGCACCGGTGATCATGTTTTTAACGTAGTCGGCGTGACCCGGGCAATCTACGTGAGCGTAGTGGCGGGTAGCAGTGTCGTATTCTACGTGGGAGGTGTTGATGGTGATACCACGCTCACGCTCTTCCGGCGCCTTGTCGATCTGGTCGAAGGCGAAAGCTTTACCACCGAAGTGCTTGGCCAGCACGTTGGTGATGGCGGCGGTCAGGGTGGTTTTACCGTGGTCAACGTGGCCGATGGTACCCACGTTAACGTGCGGTTTATTACGCTCAAATTTTTCTTTAGACATGATCGTCCCTCTAAACTAACGCTGAGTACGCGGTGGCAAGCTAACCACAGAACAGTTTATATGATGGATTTGAATCAAGGGGAGTAGAGAGGTTGGTGCTGACAGGCTGGTTCGATTGCCGAACTCACCCTAAGGTGTGGCTCTCAGAATTACCTGAGCCATATCAGCATCTTGGAGCGGGCAGCGGGAATCGAACCCGCATCATCAGCTTGGAAGGCTGAGGTAATAGCCATTATACGATGCCCGCATTTCTCTAACCCAAAGAACTCAAACCGCAGAGAAATATGGTGGAGGGAGAAGGATTCGAACCTTCGAAGGCAGAGCCGTCAGATTTACAGTCTGATCCCTTTGGCCGCTCGGGAACCCCTCCAGTTGCATAAATGCCACAACGGTAATTCTGCTTGCACCCGTTGTTTTTGTCGCTTTTGCTCGGCAAATAGACGACAGACATCCAAGCGTCGCGCATTTTATGGTAAGGATTTTGGGGATGCAACCATTGCACCTTGCAAAATGTGCATTTATGCCGGGATCCAGGCAAAAAAACGCTCCTTCTCCGTCCCGACCGGACGCGTCCCTTGTCGCTCCCGATCCCTTGGTGTATGGTCGCCCTGCCCAAGAAACAGTGATGACACCATGACGACAGAGCATAACCCCTATTTGCAATTCACCCGCGAACAATGGGCGTTATTGCGCGATGCGGTCCCCCTGACCCTGACCGAGCACGATCTGCAGACCCTGCGCGGGATCAACGAGAAGGTGTCATTGCGGGAAGTGGAAGAAATCTACCTGCCCCTCTCCCGTCTCCTCAATCTCTACGTCAAGGCCAAGCAGCGCCGCAGCCGAGTGCTGGAGCAGTTTCTCGGTCAGTCCCGCGGCAAGGGCACCTATATCATCAGCATCGCCGGCAGCGTGGCGGGGGGCAAGAGCACCACGGCCCGTATCCTTCAGGCACTGCTGGAGCGCTGGCCGGAGCACCCCAGGGTGGAGCTGGTCACCACCGACGGCTTCCTGTTTCCCAACAAGGAGCTGGAAGCCCGTGGCCTGATGCGCCGCAAGGGGTTCCCCGAGTCTTATGACATCCGCCATCTGGTGGAGTTTGTCGCCAATATCCGCGCCGGCCACGAGAAGGTCGAGGCCCCCGTCTACTCCCACCTCATCTATGACATCCTGCCCGATGAGAAGAAGGTGGTGGAGCAGCCGGACATCCTGATCCTAGAAGGGCTCAATGTGCTGCAAAGCGGCATGGACTATCCCCAGGACCCTCATCGCGTGTTCGTGTCGGACTTCGTCGACTTTTCCATCTATGTGGATGCCGATGCCGAGCTGCTGCGCACCTGGTACATCGATCGTTTTCTCAAATTCCGCAGCGGCGCCTTCTCGGATCCCGACTCCTATTTCCACCACTACGCCAAGCTGACCGAAAGCGAGGCGACCGAGATCGCCAACAACATCTGGCAGGATATCAACTACCTGAACCTGCAAGAGAACATCTTGCCGACCCGGGAGCGGGCCAACCTCATCCTCACCAAGGGCAATGAGCACGCCATCGAGCAGATCAAGCTGCGCAAGTGACCACTGTCGCAGTGCATACATGGAAGAGGGGGCCCGCAGGCCCCCTCTTTCATTCAGTCGTCATGAGCGTATGGGCTCAGTCCCCCCGCCGCAGGGAGAGTTCCCCTCCCATATAGAACTTGAGCCCCTCTTCCGTCTCCAGACGCAGGGCTCCGCGTTCGTCGATCCCCCGGGCAATCCCGCGGATCACCTGCTCTCCCATCAGCAGCTTCACCGGCTGGCCGGCGAAGTGGTCGAGCCGGTTCCAGCTCTCGACGAAACTCGCCAGTCCCGTCTGTTCGAAGGTCTGCATGGCCTGCTGCAGGTGCAGCAGCACGCAGGCGGCCAGCTCGTTGCGATCCACCAGCTCGGGCTGGATATGGCGTAGCTCGGACCAGGCCTGATCGATCTTCTCCCCCTCCCGACTCGGCATCGCCAGATTGAGGCCGACCCCGATCACCAGATGGCAGCTGGCACCCGCACTGCCGCTCATCTCCACCAGGATGCCCGCCAGCTTGCGGCCCTGGTAATAGAGGTCGTTCGGCCACTTGAGCTCGACCCCGGGATAACCGAGGGACTCCAGCGCCTCGACCACCGCCACGCCGACCGCGAGACTCAGTCCCATGGCGGCCGCCATGCCCTGCTCAAGCCGCCAGTACATGCTCAGGATCAGCTGGCAACCGAAGGGAGAAACCCAGGGTTTGCCACGACGTCCCCGCCCGGCGGTCTGGCACTCGGCCAGACAGCTTTCGCCGGAGCTCAGGGTGTTGACCCGCTCCAGCAGGTACTGGTTGGTGGAGTCGATGACAGGGAAGCAGTGCACCGGTGCCATCGGTGCCTCTGCCTGCAGCCGCCCCTCGTCATAGAGGGCCATGGGCACCGCCAGCCGATAGCCCTTGCCGGTCAAGCTGAAGAGATCCAGCCCCAGATCCTTGAGCGCGGCCATGTGTTTGCTCACCGCCGCCCGGCTGATGCCAAGGCGCTCGCCCAGCTGCTCACCGGAATGGAACTGGCCGTCGCTGAGCAGGGTGATCAGGGTCTGTCTGACGGGGGTCAGGGTCATGCCAGTACCTCGTCGAGCCAGGTTTCACCGCTGCGCCCCATGAAGCGCACCTCATGTTCCAGCACCACACCGAACTGGTGTTCCACGCTGTCGCGGACATGGGCCGCCAGCGCGATGAGCTCCATGGCGCTGGCGCCCCCCAGATTGACCAGCACCAGCGCCTGCTCCTGATGGACGGCGGCACGACCGATGGCAAACCCCTTGAGACCGCACTGATCGATGAGCCAGCCAGCCGCCAGCTTGGCCTGCCCTTCTGCCGCAGGGTAGCAGGGCATCTGCGGGTATTGCTGTTTCAGGGTCTCGGCCAGGGCGGCGGGCACCACAGGGTTTTTGAAGAAACTGCCCGCGTTGCCCAGCACCGCCGGATCCGGCAGCTTGGCCATGCGGGTGGCACAGACGGTGTCGAAAATGGCCTGTGGCGAAGGGGCATCCCCCAGCGCCGCCAGCGGGCCATAGCCGGCGACCGGGCGCCATGCCTTGGGCAGGCGCAGACCGACGGCGATGATGAAGTGGGAGTCCTGATAGTCGTGCTTGAAGATGCTGTCACGGTAACCGAACCGGCAGTCGGCCGCCGCGATGCGCTCAACCTCGCCACTCTGCCAGTTGAACGCCTCCACGTAGGCACAGACGCTGGCCAGCTCGACCCCGTAGGCACCGATGTTCTGTACCGGGGCCGCCCCGACCGTCCCGGGAATGAGTGCCAGGTTCTCCAGCCCGTGCCAGCCCTGTTGCAGGGCGTGACATACCAGCTCGTGCCAGTTTTCACCTGCCGCCACGTGTAGCAACCAGTGCTCGGACTCCTCGTGCAGCGTGATCCCTTTCAGGCCGTTGTGGACCACCAGACCGGCAAAGTCATCGCAGAACAGGATGTTGCTTCCTCCTCCCAGCACCAGGCGCGGCAAGGTGGCCAACTCCGGGTTGGTCCGCAGTTGCGCGAGATCATCCGGCCGGGTCACATCGGCCAGCCAGAGGCAGTGTGCGTCCAGGCCCAGAGTATTGAGGGTCGACAGGGAGGCGTGGGGGGTGAGTTTCATCTGTGTGTTCCGACAAGGACAAGGGCGCAGTTTACCCCAGATCCCCCGGGACAAAAAACCCGGACACTTTTCGGACTCAGGGCTCTGGAGTAGAGTAACCCCTTCATCCCGCTGAGGAAGCATGCATGAACAATCAATTCGCCGTCATCGGCCTGGGCCTGTTTGGCAGCGCCTTGTGCGAAGAGTTGCAGCGCCAGAATGCCGAGGTACTGGCCATCGACATCGACGAGAGCAAGACCCGCCAGATAGCCACCCTCTGCAACCACGTCATCGTGGCCGATGCCACCGACGAGGCCACGGTCGCCGAACTGGGCCTGGCGAATTTCGACATCGTCTTTGTCGCCATCGGCGACAACCTGGAGACCAGCATCCTGACCACGCTGGTGCTGAAAGAGGCGGGCGTGAAGAAGGTCTGGGTCAAGGCCCGCGACAAGTTCCACGCCAAGATCCTGCAGAAGGTAGGCGCGGACAAGGTGATCAACCCGGAGTGGGACATGGGCCGCCGGGTAGCCCAGAGCATGCTGGACAACCGGCTGTTCGACTACCTGGAGCTGGGTCACGACATGGTGCTGACCGAGTTCGTGATCGGCTTGCAGCAAAACACCCGCACCCTGGCCGACTTGCGCCTGCTGCAGCAAAGCGATTTCCAGCTGTTGGCCATCAAGCGTGGCGAGGTGCTGCACAACGTCCTGACCGGCAAGATGGAGCTGCAACTCGGTGACATCCTGATCCTGGCCGGCAACAAGCACGCCATCGATCACTGGCTCGACACCCTATGATCAACTGGCGCAGCAACTACGCCTTCACCCTGCATCGGGAAGACAACTCCCGCTGGAGCGAGGCCAAGCTCATCCTGGGCAGTTTCCTCATCATCCTGCTGGTCGGCACCCTGTTTCTGGTCCAGCCCTCCAGCCACAAGGGTGAGGTCACCGTCATCAACGCCCTGTTCACCGCCACGTCAGCCATCAGCGTGACCGGCCTCGGGGTGGTGGATACCGGCACCGCCTTCACCCTGCAGGGGCAGATCATCCTGTTGATATTGATGGAGATTGGTGGTCTCGGCCAGATGACCATGACACTGCTGCTCATCGCCATGTTCAGCAAGCGGGTCGGGCTGCGCCAGCAGGTGCTGGCCAAGGAGGCGCTGGGCCAGGAGGGGTCCGTCAACATCGTCCAGCTGGTGAAGCGCATCGTCCTGTTCGCCCTGATTGCCCAGCTGATCGGCACCGCCATCATGGCCATTCGCTGGGTGCCCGACATGGGCTGGGGCCACGGCCTCTACGTCAGCTTCTTCCACGCGGTGTCGGCTTTCAACAACGCCGGCTTCTCGCTGTTTGCCAACAACCTCATGGACTACCGGGATGACCCCATCATCAGCCTGACCATACCGGCCCTGCTGATCCTGGGGGGGGTAGGCTTCACCGTCATCGTCGACCTGGTGCGCAACCGCCGCTGGCGCAAGCTGAAACTGCACAGCAAGCTGATGCTGCTGATGACCCCAGCCCTGCTGCTGCTGGGGACCCTGATGTTCTGGCTGCTGGAGCACAACAACCCGGGCACCCTGGGCAACGCCTCCTTCGGGAGCCAGTGGCTGGCAGCCTTCTTCCAGTCGGCCACCGCGCGCACGGCGGGCTTCAACACGGTGGATATCGGCCAGATGGTACCGGCCTCCCTGCTGTTCATGATGATGCTGATGTTCATCGGTGCCGGGGCAACCTCCACCGGGGGCGGTATCAAGGTCACCACCTTTGCCGTCGTTCTGCTGGCGACCCGGGCGTTTCTGACCAAGCGCCCCCATGTCACCGCCTTCGGCCGCACCCTGTCACCCCAGATAGTGACCCGCTCCCTGGCCATCATCATCGTCAGTACCATGGTACTGATGCTGGCGATGTTCCTGCTGATGCTCACGGAGTCGCAATCATTCGACAAGATCATGTTCGAGACCATCTCGGCCTTTGCCACCGTGGGACTGTCCACCGGCATCACCGCTTCTCTGAGCGAACCGGGCAAACTGATCCTGGTGCTGGTGATGATCTGCGGCCGTCTGGGGCCCCTCACCCTGGCGATCATGCTGGCCCGCCCGGTGGAGACCCGCATCCGTTATCCGGAAGAGAGCGTCTACACGGGGTAAGCCGCTCCATCCATGCAAAGAGGGGCCACTGGCCCCTCTTCTTATTTTTATGTGATCACGGCGCTCACCAGCCTCAGGCAGCCTTGCCCCTGGTCGTCCCCTTGCCAGTGCTCTTTCCAGGGCTCTTCCCCGCACGAGCACTCTTGCCCGTGCTCGTGCGGGGGCGTGCGGCGGTGGACCCAGTCCGCTTGCGGCGGGCAAAGCGTTGCTTGCTGTCACCGGGCGCCGCCTTGGGCAGCGCGCTGAAGCTGGCGCCGGAATCCTGCCGCGCCCCCTCGATCAGGCCGTTGAGCTGCTCGGTGAGCGGCCCCATGAACTGCTGGTAGCTGCCGTGACGTTCGGCGATCTGACCCAGACTCTGCTCCCACAGTGCCGTCATGTCCGGTGTCGTGGCGGTCGTGGGCAGCGCCTGGACCAGGGCTCGCCCGGTCGGGGTGGCTTTGATGCTCTTGCCCTGGCGCACCAGGAAGCGGCGCTTGAACAGCAGATCGATGATCCCGGCCCGGGTCGCCTCGGTGCCCAGACCGTCGGTCTCCCGCAGGGTCTTGCGGATCTCGGGATCCTGCACATAACGGGCGATGCCGGTCATGGCGGCCAGCAGGGTGGCATCGGTAAACGGCTTGGGGGGCTGGGTCATCTTCTCCAGCAGCTCCCCCCGCTCGCACAGCAGTTCCTCCCCCTCTTTCAGGGCAGGCAGGGTTCCCGCCTCCTCCTCGTCATCCTCTTCCACTCCGAGCAGCGCCTTCCAGCCCGTCTTGAGGATGCGGCGCGCCTTGGCCTGGAACAGCCCTCCGGCGATGCGCAGCAACACCTTGCTGTCGTTGTACTCGAACGGCGGGTAGAACTGCAGCAGATACTGGCGGGCAATCAGGCCGTAAAGCTTCGCCTCGTCGGCCCCCAGGCTCCCCTCGTTCCCCCTCTTCTCGGTGGGAATGATGGCGTGGTGGGCATCCACCTTGCTGTCGTTCCACGCCTTGCTGCGGATCCTGCCATCCGCTTCGGCGACCGCCCTGGCCAGCGCAGGGGCCGTGCTGGCGATGGCCTCCCGCACCTGGCCGGCCCGGTTGAAGTGCTCGCTCGGCAGATGGCGGCTGTCGGATCTGGGATAGGTGATGAGCTTGTGCCGCTCGTAGAGGCTCTGGCAGATATCCAGCACCCGCTTGGCATCCATGCCAAAGCGCTTGGCCGCGTCGATCTGCAGGCTGGAGAGGTTGTAGGGGAGCGGCGCCGCCTGCTTGCGCGCCTGCTCCTCCACCGCCTCCACCCGGGCGGGTTGCCCCTGGATCCGCTCCACCACCTTGGCGGCCAGCGCCTGGTTGAGCACCCGTCCCTCCTCATCCTGCCAGGGCAGGCAGGCCTCCGATGGCAGCCACCTGGCGGTGAAGCGTTCGTTGCCCTGGGTCAACAGATGGGCCATCACCTCGTAGAACGGCTTGGGAACGAAGGCCTCGATCTCGAGATCCCGGCGCACCACCAGACCGAGCAAGGGGGTCTGTACCCGACCCACCGACAGCAGTTCGCTGCAGCCCCCC
Source organism: Aeromonas sp. s9 (assembly GCF_040907765.1). Classification (NCBI taxonomy): domain Bacteria; kingdom Pseudomonadati; phylum Pseudomonadota; class Gammaproteobacteria; order Aeromonadales; family Aeromonadaceae; genus Aeromonas; species Aeromonas sp. s9. Next base: position 10,623 of record NZ_JBFOCK010000029.1, on the reverse strand, counting down.
TTGCGGCCAAGCAGGGTATAGGCCCGGGTCATGTTGATGCCATAGAGCCAGTCGGCACGGCTACGGGCCAGCGCCGACACCGCCAGCGGCACGAACTCCTTGTTGTCTCTGAGCTTGTCGAGGGCGCGGCGCACGGCGGGGGGATTGAGATCGCTGATGAGGCAGCGCTGAACCGGTTTGGTCTTGGGATAGCCGAGAAAGTCGATCACCTCGTCCACCAGCAGTTGCCCTTCCCTGTCCGGGTCACCGGCGTTGACCACGCAGTCCGCCTGCTTGATGAGCCCCTTGATGACGGCCAGCTGGGCCTTGGTCTTGGGTTTGGCCACCAACTGCCACTGGGTCGGGACAATGGGAAGGGATTCCATGCGCCACTGCTTGTAGGCGGCATCGTAGGCATCGGGCTCGGCCTGCTCCAGCAGGTGGCCGATGCACCAGGTCACCACGTCTCCCTGCGCCGTCTCGATGAAACCATCCCCCTTCTTGTGCGGTTTGGGGAGGACATCGGCGATGGCGCGGCCAAGGCTGGGTTTCTCGGCGATAAAGAGTCGCATGATGGATACACCTGAATACTGTATATGTGAACAGTATACAATCCTCTCGCCACAAACCCCAAGCCCCGGGGTGGCGTACTGCCTCCTCGCCCCGGCTTGGGCATCGCTCCCACCACAGCACATCCCGCTCCCGCTGCATGGGAAAAATGCAATTTAAATTCAATAAATCATGCCAAAACAAATAACAAAACCAAAAATCAATTATATGACGAAATAAAAACCATGACCGAGGTCAACCCTTTGAATCCTGGGACTACTACTATATTGGTAATACCCGAATTCGAAGGACACCGTCACCATGCTTGGAAAACTGTTGAGAAAGACCTGGTTCTGGCTTCTGCTGCTCGGGGCCCTGCTGGGGATCACCGCACTGGGCGTCACCGTCACCGTGCTGCACAAGACCAGCTCCACCGAGTTCTGCGTCTCCTGCCACTCCATGCAGACCCCGCTCGCCGAATATCAGGGCAGCGTCCACTTCCAGAACGTGAAGGGGATCCGCGCCGAGTGCGCCGACTGCCACATCCCCAGTGAACCCGCCGCCTATCTCTGGACCAAGATCCGCGCCGTGAAGGACATCTATCACGAAGCGATCGGCACCCTCGACACCCCGGAGAAATACGAGGCCCACAAGCTGCGCATGGCCCAGACTGTGTGGGATCAGCTCAAGGCCAATGACTCCGCCACCTGTCGCAGTTGCCACAGCTACGCCGCCATGGACATCCTGGCCCAGCGCCCCAATGCCCGCACCGAGCACCCGGTCGCCATCAAGGAGGGTCAGACCTGCATCGACTGCCACCGCGGCGTTGCCCACATCATGCCGGACATGAGCGGCCTGGCCGCCGCCGGTGCCAGCGAACTGGCCGCCGCCGCGGCCCAGACCCCGACCACCGTCACCACCCGCTATGCCATCGCCACCACCCCGCTCTATCTGGATGCCGGCGCCAAGACTGACGAAGGCACCCTGATGCCCTCCACCCAGGTGGAAGTGCTGGCCAACGACAACGGCCGCACCCAGGTGCGCATCGACGGCTGGCAGCAGGACGGTGTGAGCGAGGTGTTCTACGCCGCCCCCGGCAAACGGATCCTGAGCGTGCTGGTCGGCGAAGCCGCCAGAAAAGCCCTCGTGACCGGCAAGAGCGAAACCGACAGCGCCACCAACCTCACCTGGCATCAGGTCAGCCTGACCGCCTGGGTCGACCAGAGCCAGCTCATCGGCGACCAGGGCAAGCTGTGGCAATACGCCTCCACCCTGATGTCCAACAACTGCACCGGCTGTCACGGCCTCACCGCGCTGGATCACTTCAACGCCAACCAGTGGATCGGCGTTATCAAGGGGATGGAGTCTCGTACCTCCCTCACCCCGGAGCAGGCGCGCATGCTCACCCAATACGTGCAGAAACACGCCAGCGACATGAGCGCGGCCCATTAAGGCAGGAACAGAGGACTCTCCCATGACTTTTTTCAATGACCAACAGACCAACCTCTCCCGCCGTACTCTGCTCAAGGGGCTGGGGGCCTGTGCCGCCTTGCCCCTGCTGGCTGGTCTCTTCCCGAAAAGCGCCCTGGCCAAGGCCGTCAGCACGGCCCTTGAGCAGTTCCCCACCCTGGTGCCCGCCCAGAAGGGCATCCTGACCGGCGCCCACTGGGGAGCCTTCGAGGCCATCGTCTCCGAGGGCCGCATGGTGCGGGTCCAGCCGGTGGCCGACGATCCGGCACCGAATGACCTCATCGACATGGCGCCGTTCCAGGTCCACGCCAAGAACCGCATCAAGTACCCCATGGTGCGCAAAAGCTGGCTGGAGCACGGCCCGGGCGCCAGACCGGAGCTGCGCGGTGCCGACGAGTGGGTGCGGGTGAGCTGGGAAAAGGCCATCGACCTGGTGGCCGGCGAGATCCAGCGCGTTCAGTCTGATTTCGGCCCGCAGGCGATCCACGCCGGTTCCTACGGCTGGAAGAGCGTGGGCATGTTCCACAACAGCCGCACCCTGCTGCACCGCCTGATGAACCTCTCGGGCGGCTTCACCGGTTATGCCGGTGACTACTCCACCGGCGCGGCTCAGGTGATCATGTCCCACGTGATGGGCTCCATCGAGGTGTACGAGCAGCAGACCGCCTGGCCCAACGTGGTGGAGAACGCCGAACTGGTGGTGCTCTGGGGGGTCAACGCCCAGGTCACCCTGAAGAACAGCTGGAACATGCCGGATCACGAAGGTCAAGTGGGCTTCAAGGCGCTGAAAGAGAAAGGCACCCGCGTCATCAGCATCGATCCGGTATACAACGAGACCGCCAAGCTGGTCGGCGCCGAGTGGATTGCGCCGAACGCCTACACCGACGTGGCCATGATGCTGGGGGTGGCCCACACCCTCTACAGCGAGAAGAAGCACGATCAGGCCTTCCTCGATCGCTACACCGTCGGCTTCGACAAGTTCCTGAACTACCTGCTCGGCAAGGATGACGGTCAGCCGAAGAGCGCCGAGTGGGCGAGCACTGTCTGCGGCGTCGATGCCAAGGTGATCCGCCAGCTGGCCCTCGACATGGCCGCCAAGCGCACCATGATCATGGCCGGTTGGGGCATGCAGCGTCAGCAGCACGGCGAACAGCCGAACTGGATGCTGGTCACTCTGGCCTCCATGCTGGGCCAGATCGGCCTGCCGGGCGGCGGCTACGGCTTCAGCTACCACTACTCCTCCGGTGGCAGCCCCACCGCCAAGGGCGGCATTCTGGCGGGCATCTCCGCCGGCAACGCACCGAAGAACAGCCCGGCACCGATCCCGGTGGCGCGCATCGCCGACTGCCTCGCCAACCCGGGCAAGACCATCGACTTCAACGGCCGCAAGGTGACCTATCCGGACATCAAGCTGGTCTACGTGGCGGGGGGCAACCCCTTCCACCACCATCAGGACACCAACAACCTGCTGCAGGCGTGGCGCAAGCCGCAAACCGTGATCGTCCACGAGCCCTACTGGACGGCGACTGCCAAGCACGCCGACATCGTGCTGCCGGTCACCACCAGCTACGAGCGCAACGATCTGGAGATGGGCGGCGACTACTCCCAGCGCTATGTGTTCCCTATGCACCAGTGCGTGCCGCCGCAGTTTGAAGCCCGCAATGACTTCGATATCTTCAGCGCTATCGCCGCCAAGCTGGGCGTGCAGGAGCAGTACACCGAAGGGAAGGACGAGATGCTGTGGCTCAAGCAGATGTACGACGGCATGGCGGCGCAGGCCCGCGGTGCTCGCGTGGCGCTGCCGCCGTTCAACATGTTCTGGGAGTCCAACAACTACATCCGCTTCCCGATCCCGGAGGCCAACCGCCAGTGGATCCGTCACGCCGATTTTCGCGAGAACCCGCTGCTCAACCCGCTCGGTACTCCGTCCGGCAAGATCGAGATCTTCTCCAACACGGTGGCGGGGATGGGTTATGCCGACTGCGCCGGCCATCCCAAGTGGTATGAGCCCAAAGAGTGGGTGAAGAGCGAGGTGGCGGCGCGCTATCCGCTGTCGCTCAACACCTCCCACCCGACCCAGCGGCTGCACTCCCAGCTCGACAACACCCCGCTGCGGGACAAGTTCGCCATCGCCGACCGCGAGGCGATCCTGATCCATCCGGACGACGCCAAGGCTCGCGGCATCGCCCAAGGGGATCTGGTGCGCGCCTTCAACGAGCGCGGCCAGATTTTGCTGGGGGCCCTGCTCTCCGAGGATGTGCGCCAGGGGGTGGTGCGGATCTGCGAAGGGGCCTGGTACGACCCGGCCAAGCCGGGCGAAGCGGGCAGCATCTGCAAAAACGGCAACGTCAACTGCCTCACCTTCGACGAGGGCTCGTCCAGTCTGGCGCAGGGCAACTGCGGCCACATGGCCCAGCTGCAGATCGAGAAGTACACAGGCCCGGTGCTGGCCAACACCGCCCACGCGGTTCCGGCCAACGGCTGAGTAGAGGGCTGAGCAACAAAAACGGCGCCATCAAGGCGCCGTTTTCTTATCGCAGTTTGTGGTGTGGCTCAGAATCACAAGTCACCCTCAACCATATACTCTTCCGCATACTCCACCCGCCTTGCAGCCAGGGTGCTGGCAAGGGGGATCAGAAGTCGCCCTCAACCATATATTCTTCCGCACACTCGACCAGCTGGGGCCAGAGATCTTCCGGCACCCAGGCCTCTGGGTCATCCTCGTCACCGTCATACTGGCTCCAGAAGAAGGCACGCAGCCCGCTTGCGAAATCGTCGCTCAACTCCGCCAGTTCGGAGAGGGGCCCCAGCCAGGCAATACGGCGCAGGCCGGAGGCGAGATCGTTGATGGCATCCATCAGGGTGCGATCATCCAGGCTCTGCTCCACCAGCAGGGTGAAGCGCTCGCGGGCGCTCTCGGTCTGATCCTCGTCCAGCTCGCCCACGTCGGCCAGCAGGTCGACAAAGTCCTCCAGCAGGAACTGGATCAGGGCATCCCTGTCCTCGAACCACTGGATCTGGGCCCCCTTGGTGCCCAGCACCGAGGCATCGAACGAATCATCGAGATGGCACAAAGCCCAAGGATCGTCAGTCATTGCTACCCTTCCTACACCTGAAACAAGAGACGTATCTTATGCCGGGTGCCGCACCCTTGCCAGCACGGCGGCACAAAAGGGGCCCCCGACGGGGAGCTCCGTCACTCGACCCTGGCCACCTTGGGCAGGGAGAGGGAAGCGGCGAGCCCCCCCAGCTCGGCCCGCCCCATGATGAGGCTGCCGCGATAGGCTTCCGCGAGATCCGAGACGATGTTGAGGCCAAGGCCCGAGCCCGGCACCTTCTCGTCGAGGCGCACCCCCCGCAGCACCGCCTTGGCGATCTGATCCTCGCTCATGCCGGGACCGTCGTCCTCGATGCGCAGGGTGATCCAGCCCCCCAGCTCGGCGCTGGAGATGCGCAGCTCGCTGGCGGACCACTTGAAGGCGTTCTCCAGCAGGTTGCCCACCATCTCGTCGAAGTCCTGCTCCTCCACCCCGACCGCTAGATTAACCGGCACCTGCAAGTCCACCGTCTTGCCGGGATAGAGGCGGGAGAAGGCGCGGCAGATGTACTCCACCCGGGCCCGCACCGGGGTCGACACCCCGAGGATCTTGGCGGCGCCGGTCACCCGCGCCTTGCCGAGGTGGTAGTCGATGTGGCGCTGGATCTGGTCGAGCTGCTCGCCGAGGGCGGCCTGATCCTCCGGCGGCAACTGGGTCACCTGGTTGCGCATGATGCTGAGCGGCGTCTTGAGGGCGTGGGCCAGGTTGCCGGTGTGGGAGCGGGCTCGTTGCAGCAGCTCGCCATAGTGGTGCAGCAGGCGGTTGATGTCCTCCACCAGCGGCTGGATCTCCAGGGGGTAGCGCAGCCGGAACCCCTCCTGATGACCCTGATGGACGCGGCTCAGCTCGCGGCGCAGCAGGTGCAGCGGGCGCAGGCCGTAGAGGATCTGGAACATAAAGCCGAGCACCAGGCCGGTGGCGGCGAAGCCGAGGCCGAGGAACAGGCTGATACGGGTCTTCTTCAGGGTCTGGGTCAGGGCGCTGCTGTCCTTGGCCATCACCAGGGTGAAGACCCGATCAGACCCCGGCAGCAGCACGGTACGGGTCATGATGAGCAGGGGCTCCTTGTTGGGCCCCTTGCCGACGAAGAGGTCCGGATCGCCGAAGGCCGACTTCAGGCCGTGGGCGCTCAAATGGGCATCCCACAGGGAGCGGGAGCGACTGACCACCGTCTCCCCCAGCTCCAGTTGCCAGTAGTAGCCGGAGTAGGGCTGGCGATAACGGGGGTCGGCCATAGGCTCGGTGACCACGGGCAGGCCGTCCGGCTGGATCTCGAGGCGGGAGAGCAGATCGTAGAGCTGCAGGCGCAAGCCATCGGCCTCCGCCTCCTGCCAGTAGTTGCGCATCATGGTCTGCAGGCTGAAGCCGGTGGCGAACAGGAAGAGACCGCACCAGACCATGGCGATCACCACCAGCCGACCTCGCAGGGTGCGTACCAGCCTCATTCAACCCACCCCGCCATCGGTTGCGAGGGTGTCATTCGTTGATCCGGTAGCCGAGGCCGCGCACCGTCTCGATGAGATCGGTGTGGGTCTTCTTGCGGATGCGGCCGATGAACACCTCCACGGTGTTGGAGTCGCGATCGAAATCCTGGGCATAGATGTGGTCGATCAACTCACTGCGGGACACCACCTTGCCCCTGTGCTGCATCAGGTAGCCCAGCACCCGGAACTCGTGGGCGGTGAGCTTGATGGGGGTCCCTTCGTACCACACCTGGGAGGCCGCCATGTCGAGACGCACGCCACCGATCTCGAGGATGGAGCTGGCGTTCCCCGCCGCCCGGCGCACCAGCGCCTGCACCCTGGCCACCAGCTCCGCTACCTGGAAGGGTTTGGTGAGGTAATCGTCCGCCCCGGCGTTGAGCCCTTCAATCTTCTCGTGCAACTGGCCACGGGCGGTCAGCACCAGCACCGGGGTATCCATCTCCTTGCTGCGCCACTCCTTCAGTACGCTCAGGCCGTCGCGACCGGGCAGGCCGAGATCCAGGATGATGGCGTCATAGGGTTCGGTCTCGCCGAGAAAGCCCGCCTCGTTGCCATCGTGGCAGAGATCGGTGACGAAACCGGACAGACGCAGCTGTTCCGCCAGCTGGCCCGCGAGGATCTTTTCATCTTCAACTATCAGAATGCGCATACATGGGTATCCAAAACAGGGTTGTGCCAGCACCGGCAACGGTTGGGGGGACGAACCGGACGGCGGTAGGTTCGCGGACTCACGCCGTTACTCCTCTTCCGGGGGCGGGCGCAGAGCGAACAGGCGCTCCAGATGGTGGCCCTTGAGCCACACCATCTCCAGGTTGTCAGCCCGGTAGCCCACCTTGATGACGCTGTTCTCTTCGTCGATGAGCCTGAGCTCGTAGAGCCAGACGCCATCCTCCTCACCCAGATCGACGCGCAGCACGCGCACCGGCAGGCGGGAGGCCACCTCCATCAACTCATGAAAAGGGCGGACCCGCCCCTCGCTGACCGCTTGTTGCAGCAAGGCCTCGTTCGGCTGGGCCGCCTGAACCAGCATCGGCAGCAGCAATCCAAGCAGGGGCAGCGCGCTATTCATGGGTGATTCATCTCTCAAAACCTAACATAATGCCGTTTATAGTGTGCCAGCCATGAATCCGGAATGAATATGATCCCACGCAGTATCCTGCTGATCTTGTGCCTCTTTTCCACCTTTGGCTGGGCGGCGCAGACACGTCTCGACATGGCCGGACTGGTCAAGTTGTTGCTGGCACAAGGGTATCACGACATTCGGGAAGTGGAGCTGGAAGGGGACAAATTCGAGGTCGATACCCTGAATGCCGACGATCAGCGCGTCCAGTTGCAGGTCGACGCCAACACCGGCGAGATCACCAAAAAAGAGGCCGAATAGGCCTCTTTTGCTATGGGCGTGACGGCTGTTGCGCCGCCCCCCTCCCGGCCACTTGCGGGCGCCTGCGCCAGGTGCGCAGCAGCTTCTCCCGACGGGGCCACAGCAGGGCGCAGGCCAGCACCAGATAGATGAGCGGCTCCTGCCACCCGCTCTTGACCGACCACCAGTAGTGTACCGGCACCAGCAGAGCCACCCCGTAGATCCAGTTGTGCAGCTTCTGCCAGGCCGGCCCCATGCGTCGCAACAGGGCCGGGATCGAGGTGATGCCGAGCGCCAGCAACAGCAGCAGCGCCACCATGCCCACCACTATGTAGCTGCGCTTCACCAGCTCGCCGCCAATCAGTCCCCAGTCGAACTGCAGATCCAGCCCCAGCCAGACCATGAAGTGCAGGGACGCCCAAGCGGCGCACCAGAGCCCGAGGGGGCGGCGCAACTTGATGAGCTGCCCCTGGCGCCAGCGCTTGGCGAGCGGCGACACCAGCAGGGTAAGCAACAGCAGGTGGAGGGCCCCCTTGCCAAGGTAATGGGTCAGCCCCTGGACCGGATCCCCCCCCAGCAGCCCGGCTGGCACGGCATAGCCCAGCCAGAGCAGAAAGCCGAGCGAACCAAGGTGCACCAGCGCCCGCAAGCCGTTGACATGGGCTGTTTTCAGTCTCGGCATCATATTGCAGTTCCCGTCATGTTTTTCCCGCTTCTCATCCCCTCTCCCACCAGAGGAGAAGGGGGCAAGAGATCAGTCGGACAGCGCGTCAGTCTCAATACCATTTACGCAGATCCATCCCCTGATAGAGGGACGCCACCTCGTCGCCGTAGCCATTGAACATCAGGGTCGGCTGGCGCTTGGCCCCGAAGATGCCCCCCTCGCCGATGAAACGCTCGCTCGCCTGGCTCCAGCGCGGGTGATCCACGCTCGGGTTGACGTTGGCGTAGAAGCCATATTCGTTGGGGGCCAGCAGGTTCCAGGTGGTGGGGGGCATCTCCTCCACCAGGCGGATGGAGACGATGCTCTTGATGCTCTTGAAGCCGTACTTCCAGGGCACCACCAGCCGGATGGGAGCCCCGTTCTGGGCGGGCAGGGTCTTGCCATAGAGCCCCATGGCGAGGAAGGAGAGGGGGTGCATGGCCTCATCGAGGCGCAAGCCCTCCACATAGGGATAATCGATGCCGCCCCCCAGGGCACGGGAGGCCTGCCCCGGCAACTGTTCCGGATCATAGAGCGTCTCGAAGGCCACGAACTTGGCGCGACTGGTGGGCTCGGCACGGCGGATCAGATCCGCCAGCGCAATGCCGCTCCAGGGCAGCACCATGGACCAGGCCTCCACGCAGCGCAGCCGATAGATGCGCTCCTCCAGCGTGCTCTTGTTGATGAGATCCCACACATCCAGGGTGAAGGGTTTGGCCACCTCCCCTTCCACCTTCAGGGTCCAGGGCTCGGGCCTGAGGTAATGGCCGTTGCGGGCCGGGTCCCCCTTGTCGGTCCCCAGCTCGTAGAAATTGTTGTGGGTGGTGGCCTTCTCCTCCGGGGTGAGGATCAATCCCTCTGGCCGGGTCGCGGCACGGATGTCGAGGGGTCTGGTGGGGGCCACGGTGGCCGGCTTGTCCGGTGCGAAGAGATCCAGCAGGCTGGCCTTCACCGGAAACGCCAGGGTGACGGCACCGACGCCCAGGCCCAGCCCTTTCAGGATGCGGCGACGATCCTGATAGACGGTTTCCGGCGTGACATCCTGTTCGGTGGGGTGATGAGAAGTACGGCGCTTGATCAACATGAAAAAACTCCCGGGACGATGAGGTTGACAACCATAAGACCCGCCCCGGCCGAGTTTTATTTCACACAGAATTACATGAGTTGGTAAAGGGGCAGTGCCTTGGCCATGGTACCGGCCAGGAAGAGCACTACGAACACCAGCAGAGGAACGATCACGTTTGGCACCATCAGACTCACTCCATGAGCAGGACAGGGCCTCTAACTATGGAACAAGGTCTGCGGCGCCTCCAATGAATTTTTTTCGCGAGCGCAAGCGTATTCCAGAGTTGCAAAGAGTGACCGGGATCACACACAATCCGGCCCCCGCTTGCTGCCGCTCTACCGCGGAGTAGGCTGCCTCCTTTTCCGGATTCAACCACTGAGAGTCACGCCATGAGCCCACTGTTCGCCATCGCCATCACGACCGGGATCCTCTCCGCCGTCTGGGGTGGACTGGCCGCCGCACTCGGTCTCATCTCCTGGGTCGGCTTCCTCGGCTGCACCAGCTACTTCGCCTCGAGTGGCGGTTACAAGGCGCTGTTGCAGACCCTGCTGTGCAACACCACCGGCATGCTGTGGGCACTCCTGCTGATCCACGGGGAGACCTGGTGGGGGGCCGGCATGGCGGGTTATCTGATGACAGGGGTGGTGGCCACCCTGATGTGCGTGCAGGCCAGGCAGCAGTGGCTCGCCTACATTCCCGGCACCTTCGCCGGTTGCTGTGCCACCTTCGGCGCCGCAGGCGAGTGGCGGCTCATTCTGCCCTCCCTCATCATCGGCGCCCTGTTTGGCTATCTGATGAAGGCGAGCGGCCTCTGGCTCTCCCAGAAGACCCTCTCCACCGACGGTGTCAGCGACCCGGCCTGAGGCTGACAAGGTAACCGATTCGGTCGGAAACCAGAGGGGCGGCCCGTCATC
>NZ_JBFOCK010000028.1:0-32100 GCF_040907765.1 Aeromonas sp. s9 | reverse complement strand
CAGATTGAGGCGGTGGCGATGGACATGAACACGGCGTTCGACCTGGAGGTGAAGCAACACTGCCCGCAGGCGGAGGTGGTCTACGACCTGTTCCACGTGGTGGCTCGCTATGGCCGAGAGGTGGTGGACCGGGTGCGAGTGGAGCAGGCGAATGCACTGAAAAGCGATAAACCGGCGCGAAAAGTGGTCAAAAGTGCGCGTTGGTTGCTGCTACGTAATCGGACGAAGCTGAGTGAAAAACAGGATGTGAAGTTGCAGGAGCTGTTGGCGGCGAATCAACCGCTGGCGATGGTGTACGTGCTGAAAGAGGCGTTGAAGGGCATCTGGTATGCGCCGAGCGTGTGGGAAGGATGGCGACGATGGCGGAGCTGGATGCGGCAGGTGAAGGAAAGCGGGCTAGCGCCGCTGCAACGATTTGGTCGAAATTTATCGAAATATATGCGGGGGATCCTGGCGAGTGCAAACTACCCGATGCACACGAGTGTGCTGGAAGGGGTGAACAACAAGATCAAAGTGATAAAGCGCATGGCATATGGATTTAGGGACTCAGAATACTTTTTTCTGAAAATCAAGGCGGCCTTCCCCGGAAAGCCGCGATGAACCTGAAATAAGGGCGCCCGGTGATGACGGGCGCCTCTGTCAGTCGAAGTCCGCGTAGGGAGTGAGAGGCCTTGGCGGCATGTCGAGATCCCCTTGCCAGGGCTTGAAGGTGTAGCGCAGGAACAGGGTGACATGGCTGGGGGCATAGTCATCCGCCTGCTGGATGTCCACCCGGCCACCGATGCGCCAGTGTTCCGTCAGCCTGTGTTCCACCACGCCATTCAGGGTGTAGCCGAATCCACTGCTGCTGCTCCCTTTCACAGGCGCATTTCTGTCTGGCAAACCGCTTGGCAACAAGCCTTCCAGCGGGTAGCGGCGACTGTCGTCGGTACGGGCGTAGGACCAGGATCCCGATCCCCCCAGCTCCCACGACCAGTCCGGGGTACGCTGCCGGTAGCTGACCGGCACCGAGAGCGAGAAGTACCCTTGCGGGCTGTAATACCCCCCCTGCCCCAGGGTATAGCCCCCCAGATCCTGCTGGTAGTGCCACAGCATGGTGCTGAGCCCCACGCTGGCACGGCGATGGGTCTCGTTGACGAACTTGTAATAGCCCCCTCCCATGAGCCGGGTGCGCCAGTTGTCGGGCACGTTCTTGCCGGTCAGCAGGTGCTGCTGGGCGCTGCCCCAGAACCCGACGGCCCCTCCCAGATCCCGGCTGAGATCGAGGCGGATCCCGTTCGCCCGCACCCCGCCCCAGCTGATGCCCGTGCCCGGATCCACCGTTCCCCCATAGGAGAGCAGCGAGCTGCTGACGGGCCGACGCGAGAGGGTCATCCCCCACCCCAGCGTGTGCCAGTCACCGGTCAAGGTGGCGCCACCAACCCAGTCCACCACCTCGAAACCGAGGGGCGTGGTCCCCAGATCGAACGCCCAGGCCCCCCGCTGCCAGCCTGCCGCCAGGGTGGTCCCCCGGCTCTGCTGGTGCGCGTCCCCGCAGCAGTCCCTGGCCGCACAGGTACCGAACTGCGCCCGGTAAGGGGAGTCCGGCAGCTCTCCGGCATCCATGTCGACCAGTTCAAGGCGGCCGAAGGCGGTACCACCGGCCAGCGGCGTATCCAGTTGCGCCATCTGGGTCAGCGCCCGCAGATCCGAGTAGCCCCCGGTACCGCTGGAGCCCCAGTAATCGCTGTCGAGGGAGAAGGTGGTCTGGCTCTGCCGGTAATGCCTGTCGAGATCGCTGCGCAGGCCGGATGCCAGCCACCCCTACCCATCCTGACTGCGTGCCAGCCGGGTCAGCTCGCCCCCCTCCAGATCCTCGCGGGGGGCCAGACCTGCGGCCACCAGCCCCTTGCGATCCCGCACCAGAGCCCCTTCCACATCATGCTCGGCAACGCGCTGACGGGCGGCATCGCGCCAGAACAGCGCCGTCTGCTGGGAGGCCGGTTGCATCGCCACCAGGGGTTCGTAGTCGGTGAAGATGGCGCGGGCTGTCTCGCCCTCTCCCAGCGCCTGATAGAGATTGGCTACCTGGCGGTAGTAGTTGGCCCCCTCCGGGGGCAGCGGGCTGACCGGCCAGGCGGGCAGCCAGTGACGGGCCTTTGCCAGATCGCCCCTGGCCTGGGCCAGTTCGGCCATGCCAAGCCTGGCCTCGGGCTGTTGCGGCGTGCGGGCAAGCACCTCCTGATAGCGCTGCTCCGCCAGTGCATAGGCCCCCCGATCCGTGGCCCACTCCGCCAGCATCAGGCTTACCTCTTCATCCGGCTGCAACGGCTGAAGCAGGCGTTCGGCCCCCTCATCATCCCCGGCCTCGTGACGCGCCCTCGCCCTGGCGAGCACCTCGTCACGGGCGAGGCGCTGATCCAGCGTATCCATGTCCTGTGTCCAGCCGGACCTAGGGATGGCGGCCAGCACCCCTCTCGCCTCCACCATCTTGTCCTGCCCCGAGAGATAGAGGGCGGTGGCGTAGCGCAGGGTGGCATCCTGCGGGTGCGCCGCCAGCCGTTCCCGCAAGAGCCGCTCCCCGCTACCGGCTTCCCCGAGGCGGGCCCGAGTATCGGCCACTCGATAGGCCAGCCATACCTCTTCCGGGGTCAGCGCGAGTGCCTGCTCGCGAAGGCGCAGCGCCGCCGCCACCTTGCCGGCCCGATCGAGCTGATCGGCCTCCTCCTGCAACAGCCCGGCCTTGAGCCGCCGCCCTTCGGCCTGCATCCCTGGGGTGCCCTGCTGCTCCAGCAGGGCCAGGGCACGTGCCGGATCCTGCTCCTTGTAGAGATCGAACAGGCGGGCCAGGGCCCGCTCCCGCGCGCTCCCCATGGCGAGCGCCTTGCGGTAGGCAGACTCCGCGTCGGCATCGCGATGGCGGCCACGCTCGCTGTCTCCAAGCCCCAGCCAGGCTTCGGGCTCACGCCCATCCTGGGCGATGGCACGGCGATACAGGGTCGCCGCCTCATCCCACTGCTCCCGTTCCAGGGCGCTGCGCCCCTGGCTCACCAGCAGCCAGTAGCGGTTGGTGGCCAGCAGGCTGCGCCATTTGTCCTTGTCGGTCACCTCGGGGTGTGCCAGCACCCGTTCAAACTGGGCGATGGCCAGCGCTCGCTGATCGTTGCGGGAGTAGGCCTGCCCGAGGGCCCCCATGAGTTCAGGATCCCCCGGGTTGGCAGCCAGGGCACGCTGCAAGCGGGAGATGGAGGCACCACCTCCCGCCGTGCTTGCGAGCGCCGACTGGCGTGCACGATAGGCAGGCGAGGCCCACTTCTCCTCCTGGGTAGCGAGCAGCTGTTCCGCCTTGGTGGTATCCCCTTCGCCAAAGAGCACCATGTACTCCTGCAAGGCAGCGATGCTCCCGGGACCGATGGGCAGGGATTCGATGTCCGCGAGCCAGATCTCGGCGGCCTCGTCCCGCTGATAGGGGTCTCGCGCCATCTCGCGCAACAGGTTCTGCGCCCCCTGACGCCGACCCTCCGCCAGATAGAGGCGAGCCAGCCCGCCCCGCACTCTGGGCTCACCCGGATATTGCCGGTTGAGTGCCTCCAGGGCCGCCAGCCCCTTTGCCTTCATGGCCGGGATCCGTGTCTGCAACAGGGCATAATCCACCGCCACGTCGAGATTGGGGGGCAAGTCACCGGAGAACAGGGAGCGATAGAGACGCTCGGCCTCCTCCAGCCTGCCGGCGCTGGTCAGCAGCCTGGCTTGTAGCAGTTGCTGGCGCCTGGCCGGTTCGTTCAGGGCCAGGTTGGCCATGCCCTGACGATAGAGCGCAGAGCCGGGGTCTTGCTTGCCAAGGCGGGCCAGCAGTGTCCCGGCCTCCTTGACCTTGCCCTGGCGCAGGGCCTGACGGGCCTGGGCTGCCAGCAGCTCCGGATGATCGGGCTCCACCAGAGAGAGAGAATAGAGGCTGTTGCTGACGAGATCTTCCCGCCCACGGGCCTCGCCAATCCTGACCTGCTCCAGCAGCCAGGCCACCGGCTGTACCGTCCCTTGCGCCAGGGCTCCGCTCATCAGGCAGGCGAGCAGGCACCCCAGGGTCACTCTGCCTGACATGACTCGCTCCAATCCGGCTGCAGGGTACCGTCGGCGGCAAAGCGATAACGCCCCTGATCCCAGCCTGCGCCGAACAGGGTCAGCACGCTGCCGTAGTAGGCATCCGCATCCAGCCCGTGATCGGAGACCTGCTTGCGCAAGGTGACCTGCACCGGCAAGCCCCGTGACAGGGGCAGGAGGGCGGCGGCAAAGCCGCTCGGCCCCTTGCCCTGAACCTGTCCACTTTGGCTGGAGACCCGCTCGGGCAGATGACCCGATTCGGTCAGCTGCGCCAGCATGGGGGCAAAGTGGGCCACCAGAGAAGCCCTGGCGGGATCCTCCTCGCTCAACATGCCGAGCCAGAGATAGACGCGGATGGCGTCATAGCCACCGGTGTCGCCCTTGTCCGCCGTCACCTGCCACCCCTTCTCCCCCTGCCAATCCACCCAGTCCCGGGCAAAGCCACGGGGCGCACTCTCCTGCAACAATTTGGGCAAGAGGGCCCGCATCTCGCCCCAGGGCCCCTTGAAGGAGGCGAATCTGGCCAGCAGTTGTGGAGGCAGATAGCTGGGGTTGAGGGTCCAGCGTCCCTCCCCCTCATAGCCTTTCGCCCCGGGCAGCAACACGGGGCCGAGACCCGGCAGCGTGGCGACCTCTTCCCGGGCGATACGGCGCAGCAACAGGGTGCCGAGGGCAGAGTAGCTGTGGTTGTCCCACAGGCGACCCGCCTCCAGCAGGCTGTAGGCTATCCAGAGATCCGAATCGGACGCGCTGTTCGCATCCAGCACGCCCCAGTTGCCGTCCTGCTGCCTGCCCCAGAGCCAGGATGGCAGGAAGCCGGTCAGATCCCCGCGGGCGAGCTGCCGCTCCGTCCAGTCAAGCAGGCGGGCAAAGGTCTCCCTGTCATCGTTGACCAGGGCGAAGAAGAGGGCATAGCTCTGGCCTTCCGAGGTGGTGATGCGGCGCCCCTCGGCAGGGTCGATGACCCTGCCCTCTTCGCTGATGTAGTGCTGGCGAAAGTGATCCCACTCCGGCCAGTGGCAGACGGCCTGCGCCGGGAGGGAACAAAGGGCCCAGAGGAGCAGGGCACCACAGACATTTTTCATCTGAGTCATCTCTTAATCTTCCTTCAGACGGCGGCGGCTGGCACAGGCAAGCAGCACCCGCAGGCCCCAGCCCAGTACCAGCATGCAGAGCAGGGTCAGCCCGGCAAGACGCACCGGATAACGGGCAAACAGTTGCCAGAGACGCTCCCACCACGGCAGGTAGCCCACCTCGTAGCGATCCCCCACCACCAGGCTCTTCACCCCGGATTCCCGGATGATGGCCACCGAGCCCGCCACCTGATCGCGCAGGGTACGGGTCTGCAGAGCCTCATTGAGCAATGTGACCCCCGCCGGTCCATCCGCCAGCAAGGCCACCAGGCTGCGCTGATCATGGGTCGGCGATTGCAGCCCCCGGATGACGGCGATGGCCCGGTTGCCCGTCATGCCCACCCGGGCCTGGGGCTGGCGATCGGCCATGGTGTGCAGCAGATCCCCCTTGTGCTGGCGGGTTGGCTCGTTGACCCAGCTGCGCGTGGATTGCAGCAGGGCGTCGGGAGCCAGATCCCCTCGAAACTCCTCCGGCAGGGTGCCGATGAGCAGGGTATCCCGATCCGCGGTGCGCGCCCGCTCCCAGTCGTCCAGAACCTGCAGGGAGAGCGCCGGATACCCGGTCTCAGCCCCGATGGCACCGACGGCATCGAGCAAGGTGGTGATCTGCCCGGGATGGGGTCTGGCTGGCATGACAATCTGGGTGTCGGCGAGATCCGCCATCCTGCTGAACGGGAAGCCGGCATAGGCGAACGCCTTGAGATCGGGCATCTCGATGAAGTGGCGATAGCCGGTGAAGTCGATGGTGGAGCCCTCGTCGATGCGCACCTGATGGGCTGGCGGCATCACCAGGTCGCAACGGCCATCCTCCGTTCCTCCCATGTATTGCTGGGCATACTCGAACGAGAAGCTCAGGCTGTTGGCCTGGGTGGTCTTGAGCCCGGGCATGCGCAGCGCCATGGTGTCGCCATCGTCGGCAAACCAGAGCGGCAGGGTCAGCAACCGCTCACTCTTGATCTCGCCGGGCTCGAGCGTGAACGACTTCATGAGCTGGCCGTTGACCCCCACATCCAACCGGGAACCGTCGCGCAGGGTGGGCGAGGTGTGGTGATACTTCAGCTCCGTCCTGATGCCGTTCTCCCCCAGCAGATAGAGATCTGGCGGCAGGCGCAGCGTCAGGCTCATGGGCCACAGCGTGCGCCCCGTTGCCTGCAACTGGCCCGGGTACTCCGTCAGTTCATCAAAGCGCATCTTGCGATCCAGTCGCACCCAGTTCGGGGCATCGTAGGGCTGACGCGGGGAGAGCGGCTTCACCTCGTCCACCATGACGCTCTGGCCACGCAGCATGACATCGCCTCGCACCAGCCCCTGCACCGCCGTCAGCAGGTCCTGCTGATCCCGCCCCAGGATCAGCAGCAGCTTCACATAGGGGTTGTCGGGGGAGCTGATCATGTCGATGGTGGGCCCCTTCACCTCGGGATAGCCCACCAGGAAATCGGGGCGCGCGTCATTGGTGGCAAAGATCACGGCGTTGCGATCCGGCAACTGGTTGATGAGCACCGGGAAATGCTGGCCCCGCCACTGGGCCTTGGTGCCGAACCAGGAGGCCAGCACCGCCGCCGCCTGCTGCTGCTCCGGGGGCACTGAGCCCGTGAACACCATGGGCAGAGTCAGCTTGCCATTGTCCCGCACGTCGAGGAACGGCATGGGGAAGAAGGAGAGCTCGTTGCGCACCGGCAGGGTCTGCAACTGCAGGGTCAGCTTGCTGTCCCAGTTGACGTTGAGCCAGAGGGTATCGCTCGCCGGGTTCTCGCACACTTTCCGATAGTGGCCGACGAAGCTCACCTTGAGGCGGTTGAAATCCTTGGCATAGCGGGGATCCAGCTCGATGCTGGCATGGGTCATCGTCCCCATCTGATCCTGGTTGAGGGCCGTCACCCCCATCAGCTCGTCATTGAGATAGACCTTGACCTGGGAGATGAGCGGCAGCAGGGAGGGCGATGGCGTGAAGTTCAGATCCAGGGTGGCCCGGGTCACCACCTCGTCCCGCCGCACGGTGAAGTCGGCCAGTCCGTCTGGCGCATTGCCGCGCAGGGAGAGGGTGCCTGGCGATGATGCCATCTGTTCAAAGCTCATCCCCTGGGTGCGCACCGGAGCGGGAACGGGCGGCAGGGGGCCGACGGCCTCGGCGGCGGTCGCACCCTGTGCCATCAGCAGGAGAGGAATAAGGTAGCGTTGTGGTTTCATCATCCTTTCACTGTCTGTGAGGTCGGAGTCCCGGCCCGGAAATCTGGGGAGACGCGACGGGGAACGAAGGAGAGGAGCCAGCGAGCCAGCTTCTCGAGGAGGATACAAACAAAGCCGATGGGTGAGGTACGGGCCAGACGCCAGTAAGCCCCCCAGCCGAGCAGGGTAATGTCGATCAGGCTGTGGAGGGGGCGATCCTTGCCCAGACGCTGCTGCCACAGGGACCAGGTATCGGCCCGGGCGAAGGTGCACTGGATGAACTCGACATGCTGTGCCTGCGCCATGGGTTCCAGCTCCAGTCCCAGCTTGCAGCCGAACACCCGCTGCACCTTGGCGGCGAACGCCTGCTCCCGCTGGTCATGGCGCAGCAGCAACCAGACCCTCTCCTTGTCGGCCAGGGGCAGGGGCGCCTCGAGCAGCACCCCGACCCCCCCGTTGGAGTAATCCCTGACGGTACAGGGGTAGAGGTGACCGTTCGCCAGCATGATGGCCGCCGGCATCACCATCTCCACCCTGGGGTTGGCACGGACCTGCCGCGACTCGAAGGCCACCGCCAGGGCGCCGCCCAGTATGGTCATGTTGTAGAGGGTCCAGATCATGCTGAGGATCAGGGTCGGCACCTCGTCGGCAGGGCCGGTGCCGATGCGCCAGAGGCCGAACCCCAGCCCGCACAGATTGAGCAGGATCAGCAGCAGATAGGGGCGGGAGACCGACAGATCGAGGAACACCTCCTCCGTCATCCCCCCCTTGGCGGTCACGTTGAACGTCCCCTTGTGGGGTGCAAAGAGCGCCACCGTGGTCGGCCTGGCGATGTACCAGGCCAGCACCGTCTCATAGACCTCGCCCCAGAAGGAGTGGCGGACCTTGCCCTGCAACCGGGAGTTGGTCAGGGCGCTGTGGAAGATGTGCGGCAACATGTAGAGGGCGATGGCCGCCGCCGGGGCATAGATGATGTAGGCGTGCAGGATAAGGAAGGCGAGCGGCGCCGTCAGGAAGATGAGCCTCGGTATGCCCGAGAGGAAGTGCAGCATGGCATTGAAGTAGCAAAGCCGCTGCCCCAGCTTGAGCCCATTGCCGAAGAGGGGGTTGTCCAGACGCAGGATCTGCACCATGCCGCGCGCCCACCGGATGCGCTGACCGATGTGGGCAGAGAGGCTTTCGGTGGCCAGCCCCGCCGCCAGCGGGATCCGGATATAGGCCGAGGTGTAGCCGAGGCGGTGCAGCCGCAGGGAGGTGTGGGCATCCTCGGTGACCGTCTCCACCGCGATGCCGCCGATCTCGTCAAGGGCGGTGCGCTTGATGACGGCGCAGGAACCGCAGAAGAAGCTGGCGTCCCACATATCGTTGCCATCCTGCACCAGGCCGTAGAAGAGGGCCCCCTCGTTCGGCATCTTGCGAAACCGTTGCAGGTTGTGTTCGAACGGATCGGCGGAGAAGAAGTGGTGGGGGGTCTGGACCACGCCCAGACGGGGATCCCGGTAGAACCAGCCCACCGTCATCTGCAGGAAGGAGCGGGTCGGCAGGTGGTCACAGTCGAAGATGGCGACCAGATCCCCGGTGGCCATCTTGAGGGCGTGATTGATGTTGCCCGCCTTGGCGTGCTCATGGGTCGACCGGGCCACATAGCGGATCCCGGCCTCCTCGGCGAAATCGCGAAACGCCGCCCGCCCCCCGTCGTCAAGCAGCCAGATGGTCAGCTTGTCGGCGGGCCAGTCGAGCCCCATGGCGGCGTAGACAGTCCCCTTCACGATGGCGAGATCCTCGTTGTAGGTGGGGATCATCAGATCCACGCTGGGCCACTGGGCCGGATCCGCCGGCAGTTGTGCCGGGGGGCGGTGCAGGGGCCATGCGGTCTGCCAGTAGCCGAGCAGCAGCACCAGCCAGGCATAGGTCTCGGCGGCCAGCAGCAGCAGGCCGCAGGCCAGGCTGACGGGGTCGAACCAGTCGAGGGTCGAGGTGTAGCGCCACCAGATGTAGCGGCAGGAGATGGTGAGGGAGAGCACCATCATCAGCATGGGATAACGGCCCGGCACAGCCCGCAGGATGAAGGCCATGGCCGCCAGCAGGAGGACGAACACCAGTTGCGCCTGCAGGGTGAACGGCAGGGTGACGCAGAGCAGGGAGAGGCTCCCGGCCACCACGCAGAGCAGCACGCTCTTCCAGCGCGCCTCGCGGGGCGTGGCCCTGGCGGCGGCCAGCCCTTTCTCCTCCTGGCGGGCCAGGAAGCCCCCGAGAGCCTGAGTGCCCCTATGCCAGATCCGCTGCCAGGAGGCAGGCCAGCGCAGAGGGATGGGCTGTGGGCGACGCACTATCATCCAGAGGCTCTGCAACAGAACGCGCAGGGGATCCCCCACCCGGGGGTGCGTCAGCTGGGGATAGAGCCCCCGGGCATGGCCCAGCACCCATTGCCAGCCATGACGCTCGAGGGGGAAGAGAGCCCAGGCCAGCAGCCAGCCCAGGGTCAATGCGGCCGCCCCCGGGCGGGAAGCCCCCCGCTCACGCAGTGCGCGATAGCGCTGCGAGCACCAGAGGCCCGCAGCCGGCGTCAGCAGCCGCACTCTCATCGGGGGGCCTCCCCCTCTGCCAGACACCAGGTCGCCAGGGCGGCCAGCTCGTGGGCAACCAGACTGGTGGGGGCATAGCGGCCGACCGGCAGCTTGGCGGCCATGGCCTCCGCCATGGCTTCGTCCCTGTGCAGATGAAGATTGAGCAGAGGGAGCCCCCCTGCCAGCCAGAGATCCAGCAGCCCCTGCTGCAGGGCCCGCTGGCTGGAGAACTGGGTCACCAGCAGACGCTCATCGGCCGCCCAGGGGTGGCGGTGAAGCCGCACATGGCAGTTGGCATCCGCATTGACCACCAGCAAGCGCCTGCAGGGGATGACGGGGGCCATGCCCAGGGGCAGATCCAGCAGCACCAGATCATAGCCATCGATCCCCGCCAGCCACTCGGCCGACGCCCCCTCCTCCCCGCCATGGGAGAGCAGATCCAGTCCCTCCTCCCGGCGGTGAAGCGCACCTCGCCACTCCCGCGCCGGCTGGGTCAGCCGGCTCCAGCCTCCCGGATCGTCATGGGGCAGGCCAAGGTGGATGCCAAGCTGATTGTCCGGGCAGAGATCCACCGCCAGCACCCTTGCCCCCTGCTCATGGGCAGCCTGGGCCAGTCCGGCCACGATGGCGGTGGTCCCCACACCTCCCCGGATCCCCTGCAGGGCGATCACCTTCATGCAGACCTCCCCTCGCCAGTCCCCTCGGGCCCTTTCACTGCCACCTCCGCCAGCAGGGGGAAGCGTGCGCACAAGGCGGCGAGCCGCTCCCTGGCGGCAATATCCTGATAGGAGAGGCTGACACCAAAGGCCTGCTGGACCATGGCCACGTCATTGATCACCGTGCCCTCCACCAGGACGCCGAAGGGGGTCTGCATGTCTGATTGCCGTTCGCTGCGCATCGTCACTTCCGGTCTCATTGGGGATAGGGGACCCAGTCCCCCTGCCCCAGCTTGATGTGGTACTTGCCCTGATATTCGATCACCACCGAGCCCTGGTTCTCGGACACCGACGGGGTCTGCGGCAGATCGCCCAGCAGGGCATCCCAATCAATGGTCTCGCTCCCGAACACATCCTTCCCCACCAGCCTGGAGACCAGTTCTGATACCGCCAGGAAGCTGCTGGGGGTGTCCACGTTGCGGGTCGCCTCGTGGGGCGCCTTGGTACCGAGCAGGGCAACCCCCACCGGCACCTGGGTGATGCTCGGACTGGGAATGTCCCGCAGCCCGGCCATCTGCATCTTGTCGCCGGTGAGAGCTGCGCCGTGCTCAGGCACCATCACCACGGCCACCTTGCGGCCGGATTGCTCCAGCGTCGTCATGAAGTCGTCCAGCTGATCCAGCAGGGTCTTGAGCCTCGCCTTGTAGGGCGCTATCTGGCGGCTCGCCACATAGCGGTTGCCATCGTGCAGGGCGATGAGGTTGAAGAAGGTGACGTTGCGTGCCGCCTGACTCTGTGTCCGCTCGTTCAGCCAACGGCCGAACAGGGCATCCCCGCGATAGATGGGCTCGCCATCGAAGGAGGCGAGGTCATGGGCCAACCCCTTCCTGTCCATGGGAGTCACATCCAGCCCGGCATACTGCTGCAGGCCGGTCAGGTAGTTGCCAAAATCCCCCGAGTGATCCATGGCCACCTGTTTGGCAAAGCCGAGCTGGGCCAGGTTCTCGAACAGCAGGCATTGCTTCGGCGCCGTCACATAGAGCCCCTGGTGGCTGGTCTGCCCGCAACTGGCCCGCAGCAGGCGAATGGAGCTCGGGCCGCTGTAGGAGGTGGCGGAGTTGAAGCGGTTGAAGCGAATGTCGAAGTGGGACCAGACCGGATGCCCGCTCAGGCCGCTCGCCTCCACGTCACGCCAGGCCAGGGAGCAGACATTGATGATGAGCACATCGAAGGGGGTCGCCTGGGCTGGCAGGCTCTCCGTGAAGTGCGCCAGTCTCTCCTGCTCCTCCCGATAGAAGTCATCGAGATAGGCGTTGAGGTTCTCGTTGGTCGGCGGGGCACTCTGGTCAAGCTGCTCCTCCATGGGCAGCACTGAAGAGCGGGTCTCCTCCCGGGACGTGTTCAGGGCATGCTCGCTCGCCCCCTTGCTGCTCGCGAAGGGATTGCTCACCTGGGGCGAGACCCAGAGCCAGAGCAGCGCCAGCAGGATCCAGGGGGTGAAGCGCAGCCACTGGGCGATGAACAGATAGAGTGTCAGCAGCACGAACCCCGCGCCGACCATCTCCCAATTAATGAAACGCCCGAGCAACTCCGCCCAGTAATCCAGGGTGAAGGAGAAGACCTGGCTGCCCTGGGCACGAATGCTCTCTATCCCCGGCAACCAGGTATCGTGATAGAAGATCCCCGCCCCTACCGGCAACGCCAGCCAGTGCCGCGCACGGCGCCACCCGGCCCTTTGCAGGGGAAAGATCAGGAAGGCGGCAAACACCAGGTTGATCAGGGGGTGGAAGTTGAGATATCCCCCCCAGAGCAGGGCGAACTTGGCAAGAAAATAGACATTCCAGCCACCCAGGCCATGCCAGTCCAGCCAGGGAGAATCGGCATCAGAAACGTGTCAGGTCATCCGCGATGAGTCACCTGTTATCGTGGGCCCCCCGAAGGGGCCGGGCACACTGCAATGGTTGTCAAAAGAATAGCCTGACTATTATGCAACTATTAATTTGTCTCAGGTGGCGCTGAACCTGACTCCCCCGGATGGGTGTAAGGGGAATGAGAGGGGCCGTATGTATCCATATATTATCCAAACGATCCCGATAAGGCAGCCTTCTCTGACAAAATGGGGGGAACGTGCAGACGGGATGCAGGATCCTGGCAAGGGCCCCGCGCTTACCACTGCGACAGACTTTGTCAGCCCTGTCGCCATCTCGAACAACTTGAGGCCACCTCTGGATTGCGCCATCATATCGGCCCGGCTGATGGCCGGCCGAATTGGACAGTCAACTTCAAGGACCCCCCATGTTTGAACACGTCGATGCCTATGCTGGCGACCCCATACTGACGCTAGTCGAGACCTTCCATAAAGATACCCGCGAGCAGAAGGTGAACCTGGGGATTGGCCTCTATTACGACGAGCAGGGCCGCATTCCGCTGCTGCCGTCGGTGCAGCAGGCCGAAGCGCAGCGCGCCGCCGCCCCGGCCCCGCGCCCCTACCAGCCGATGGAAGGCGCCGCCAACTACCGCACTGCGGTGCAGCACCTGCTGTTTGGCGCCGAGCACGAAGCGGTCAAGGCGGGTCGCATCGCCACCATCCAGACCATCGGCGGCTCCGGCGCCCTGAAGATCGGTGCCGATCTGCTCAAGCGCTACTTCCCGACCTCCGAGGTGTGGGTCAGCAATCCCACCTGGGACAACCACAAGGCGATGTTCGAGGGGGCCGGCATCAAGGTGCACGACTACCCCTATTACGATGCGGCCACCGGCGGCGTGCAGTTCGACGCCATGATCGACTGCCTGAGCAGCCTGCCTGCGAAAAGCATCGTGCTGCTGCACCCCTGCTGCCACAACCCGACCGGGGTGGATCTCTCCCGTGCCCAGTGGGACCAGGTGATCGCCTTGGTGGTCGAGAAGAACCTGATCCCCTTCATGGACATCGCCTATCAGGGCTTCGGTGACGGGCTGGAAGAGGATGCCTATGCCATCCGCGCCATGGTGGCCGCCGGTGTCAGCTTCTTCGTCAGCAACTCCTTCTCCAAGAACCTCTCCTTCTACGGCGAGCGCTGCGGCGGCCTGTCGGTCATCTGCCAGGATGCCGAAGAGGCAAGCCGGGTGCTCGGCCAGATGAAGGCCACCGTGCGCCGCAACTACTCCAGCCCCCCCACCCACGGCGGTCAGATCACCGCGGCGGTGATGAGCCAGCCCGAACTGCACGCCATGTGGGTCGGTGAGGTGACCGAGATGCGCACCCGCATCAAGGCCATGCGCCAGAAGCTGTTCGAGGTGCTGAGTGCCAAAGTGCCGGGCCGCGATTTTGGCTACTTCATCAACCAGCGCGGCATGTTCAGCTACACCGGCTTCACGCCGGAGCAAGTGGACCGCCTGCGGGAAGAGTTCGCCGTCTATCTGGTGCGCTCCGGCCGCATGTGCGTGGCGGGCCTCAACAGCCGCAACGTCGACTACGTGGCCGACGCCATGGCCGCTGTGCTCAAGGGCTAAGCCCGCAAGCCCCGCTCAGGCGGGGCTTTTCGTTTGTCCCCTTGCCCGTGGAACCGTGATGGATCTCATTGCCCTCTCCCGCCTCGGCGGTCGCCACCTGGTGACCCTGCATCTGCTGCTCGACACCCGCAGTGTCACCCGCAGCGCCGAGCGCCTCTGCACCACCCCCTCCACCGTCAGCAAGACCCTCAACCAGTTGCGCGAACTGCTGGGGGATCAACTGCTCTACCGCCAGGGCAATCAGTTGCTGCTGACCCCGTTTGCCGAACGCCTCGGCCCGACGCTGCGCCGCCTGCTGGGAGAGCTCAACGGCCTCACCAGCCAGGAAGGATTTGCCCCTGCCAACTGGCAGGGGGAGCTGAACCTGGCGATGCGGGAGAGCAGCATGATCTGGCCCATGGGGGCCGTACTGGGTCAGTTGCTGCAGGAGGTGCCGGGGCTGATGCCCGTCGTGCGTAACAAGGACGAGCAGGGACTGGCTGCTCTGGCGGCGGGCAAGCTCGACTTCGTGATCCTGCCCCACGATCAGAGCCAGCCCGGGGTCAATCAGCCCGGCCTCGTCTGGGAAACCTTGCGGGAGGATGAGCTGGTCTGCCTGATGCGCGCGGATCATCCGGCGTTGACGCATCCCTGGGATCTCGATGCCTACCTGAGCTGGCGCCACATCGCCATTCGCGATCAGGAGCTGGCCGATCCCTTCTTCGAGCAGAGTCTGGCCCAGCGCCAGGTACGGCGCAGACTGGGGGCCACCCTGCCGGATTTTGGCAGCGCCGCCGCCCTGCTGCGCCAGAGCGATCTCATTCTCACGGCCGTGAAGGGCTGGGCTACCCGGGCTTGTACCCAGGGGATGGTGAGCCGCCCTGTCCCCTTCGATTACGGCGCCGTGACCCACAGCCTGGTGTGGTATGGCCCCCTGGGGGAAGATCCCGCCCTGCGCTGGTTCCGTCAGCGCATCCTGCAACTGGCCCGGGAGCTGGACGCCCCAAAATGATGCCTGGCCGCAGGAATTAGGGCTTCTTGGTATAGATGGGGCCTGGGAAAGAGGTGACGTTGTTGCCCAGCTCGGTGATGCGGGCGGCCCCCTGCTTGCGCACCTGATCGACCCGCAGCACGTGGTGCATGGGAATAAGGGTGCGGGTGACGTCGGCAAATTCGCTCTTCAGCTTCTCGTGGCTGGGGTCGACGATAAGCGCCGTGTGGTTGTCCCACACGAAGTGGGCGATCTCGATGAACCCGAACAGCTGGCCCTGATTCACCTCTCTTACATAGACTTCGTAACGCTCGCTGTGACAAATGAACTGCACTCGATAAAGGGCGTTGGATTCACTCATGGGTATCTGTTGGTGATGGACGGTTTGCCCATTCTAGCCGTCCCCTCGGACAGCCCCTATAGACAGAGTTCACAGTTGCGTCATATCGGGTCACAGCATCCCTACGTGCCGCAGAGCTCAGATCGCAGGCAGCATCACCGACCCAAACCCCTTGGCCTTCAATGCGTTGGCAAGCACTGTCAGATCAGCCGTCCCGGCTTCTGGCCATGACAGCGCCTCCCCTCGCACCCCGTGGTGGCGAAAACTGTTGAGGCGGATGGGCACGGGCCCCAGCGACAGCAAAAAGGTCGTCAACGCCTCCTCCAGCGCGCCAGTGGCATCGAGAAAATCGCTCCGCCCCGGCACCATCAGCAGCCGCACCTCCGCCAGCTTGCCCGCCTGCGCCAGCAGTTGCAGCGATACCAGCACCCGCTCGCGGCCCCGCCCGGTCAGGGCCAGATGCACGGGCTCGTGCCACCCCTTGAGGTCTATCATGGCGCCGTCCAGCACCGGCAACAGCCGCTGCCAACCCGTTTCACCCAGGGATCCGTTGCTGTCGAGCAGGCAGGTGAGACGGGCCAGATCCGGCGCAGCCTTGATGGCCGTGAACAGGGCGATCACGAAGGGCAACTGGGTGGTCGCCTCCCCGCCGGAGACGGTGATGCCGGTGAGCAGCGGGCCATAACGGCGCAGCAGGGCCAGCACCTCGGCCACCGACATCTGGCGCGTCTTGGGGCTGGCGTGGCGAGGGCAGACATCGAGGCAACGGTCGCAGTGGGTACAGAGCTCGGCTTGCCAGCTCACCCGCCCCTCCTGCATCGCCAGGGCTCCGCCCGGGCAACCGGGCACGCAGTCACCGCAGTGAACGCACAACCCCATGGTGTGGGGGTTGTGGCAGC
The DNA here is from genome assembly GCF_040907765.1 of Aeromonas sp. s9. Taxonomy (NCBI): domain Bacteria; kingdom Pseudomonadati; phylum Pseudomonadota; class Gammaproteobacteria; order Aeromonadales; family Aeromonadaceae; genus Aeromonas; species Aeromonas sp. s9. Next base: position 15,797 of record NZ_JBFOCK010000028.1, on the reverse strand, counting down.
CGGGGCAGCGGAAGTTGCACCCTTGCAGAAACAAGACCAGCCGATTGCCCGGCCCGTCTACGCAGGAGAAGGGCAGCCAGCGGCTCACCGTCGCCCTGAGCTCGACCCCCTTCTGCCTGCCGTTCTCAGTGCTCATTCAAGAGGGTCTCGATGGCCACCACCCGCGGTGCCCGCTGGCGAATAGCGGTCACATCACTCGCCTCGGCACCAAGACAGGTGGTCTGCAACCGCGAGCCCCCCTCTGCGAAGCGGGCCACGTCGCTCTTGCGGATCATGTAGCCGGTCACCCGAACCAGATCGCTGTCGGCCACGTTGGCGGTGAACTCGCGCATGCCGATGGCGAGCGCTCCCTTGCAGAGCTGCAGCAGCGCCTGCGGATTCTGGCGGATGGTGGGCTCCAGAGTCAGGATCTCGCTGATCCCCGAGTGGTAGTAGCCGTGGTGCGGCGCCAGCGCCAGCACATGACTGGCCGGATCCGGCTCCTGCCCGTAGGGAATGCGTACCCCCGGGGTCACCGCCACATCGATGCTGAGGCCGCCCTGTGAGTGCAGCAGAGCGTGCCCACCCCAGGCATGGGCCTGCGGCGTCGCAGTAACATATTTCGAAAGCTGGGCCGAGATGCGATAGCCAAGCTGGTTCGCCTCTTCGTCGTGACCGTAGCGGCCAGGCAGATTCTCTTTATCCATCAAGATGTTGACCGCTTCCGCCATGCCGTAGATGCCGAACATGGGGACGAAGCGCTCCTCATCCAGCAGTCCCTCCTTGACCAGGAAGCTGTCGAAGAAACCGGACTCCTCGTGCAGGAAAGCGGCGCGCACCGCGATCAGCTGGGACGTGAGACGGCAGTAGTGGGGCAGCAGACAGCCGAGGAAATCATCGATCCCCTGTGCCTGCTCGGCGACTCGCTTGAGGGAGATGCGCACCAGGGTGTTGGCGCCACCGGCCTGCGGCAGGGCGTTGTAGCAGCTGACGATGCCAAACCCATGCTGGTCGAAGGTATCGCGATGGACCGGGTAGTTGGCGATATGCGGCTTGCTGCACTCGGCGATATTCTTCACCGCCAGCAGCAGCAGATCGTCGGGAGTCTGCTCCGGATCGTGAAAGAAAGTGAGGTTGGGGGCCACCTGCTTGAGCTCGTTGTCGATGCGCAGGATCAGACGGCAGATCCGGTTGTCGTCGGGACCAATGTTGACGTGCATGAAGGCATCCGGCAGCACCCGGTCCAGATAGATCCAGAACCCTTTCAGCTTGCGGTAGAGAGTCTCGTCATCCAGCTCGCCGACAAAGGGGAGCAGCAGCTGATCGAGCCGTCCCAGCCAGACCGGCATGCCGGTGACGGAGGGCACGTGATGGTAGAGGGTGCGCAGGGCATCGAGGGCCTCGTCGAAGTCCAGGGGTGGCGCCAGCTCCAGCCAGGCCGAGCCCTGGCGCAGAAACCGCTCGTAATCCGGCAGCACATAGCGCGGTTTGTGGGGAGCGTGTCCCTCGAACATGTCGCACAGCACCCCTTGTGCCATGGCATCCTGCACGGCGGCAGGCAACTCGGGGTAAGGCAACGCGTTTTCGGCGGCGAGCGCCAGGGCGTGGCTCTTCTGGGCCGGTGACAGCAGGGGGTCGCGCACGATGCGCTGGCAGGTTTCGGTGAAGGACATGGTTCACTCCGTGGCGGGTGGAACCAAAATCCTCACACTTGAGAGGCCTTTTTTGAAGTGACATTCCCAACAGGGCGGATATCCCATCAAGACATCCGCCATGCAGGATCACGGCACATCCTTCACCAGGGCCAGAACAGGGCCACGCCCCCCAGCCAGCGCAGCAGGAAGAAGCCCCCCATGCCGACGACCACCACCACCAGGGTAGGCAGGCGCAGCAGGGTCAACACCGTCACCAGCAGGGTGGCGGCCAGGTAGTCCGGATCCCAGTCCAGCCCGCGGCCGGGCTCATAGCTGAAGACGATGGGCAGCCAGATGGCGGTCAGCACCGACTGGGCCGAGAAGCTGAGGAAAGCCCCCATTTCGGCCCCCGGCTGATAGCGGGTCAACCGCGAGAAGAAGGCAAAACGGTTGAAGAAAGTGATCAGAGCCAGCAGCCCTATCATCAGCCAGCCCATGATCACCTCCTCATCCGGTGCAGCACATAGCCCACCACCATGCCGGCCAGGGCCGAGACGATGATGTGGATCTCCGCCAGCAGCGGCTTGGTGACGAGCGCCGTCCCGCCGCTCACCAGGGTGGCCGCCACCATGGGCAGGTTCTTCATGGCGGGGAGCGTCATGGCGATAAAGGTGGCGGCGATGGCAAAATCCAGCCCCATCTTGTCCAGCCCGTCAATGTACTGGCCGGCGGCGATGCCGAGCAGGGTCGCCAGGTTCCAGAACAGATAGAAGACAAAGCCCGCGATGAGCGCATAGGCGGGATTGAAGGCGCCGCTGCGCTCCCTGTCTTTCAGCGCCACCGCAAACATCTCGTCGGTCAGGAAGAAGGCGAGACTGGCCCGCCAGCGCAGGGAGAGCGGCAGCACGTCGCGCCGGAAGGTGAAGCCATAGAGCAGATGCTGGGAGGTGATCACCATGGTGGAGCCCATGATGGGCAGCAGCGGCGTCCCCGCCCCGAACAAGGTGGTGGCCGAGAGCTGGGCCGCCCCCGCATAGACCAGCAGCGACATCAGCTGTGCCTGGAGCGGGCTCATACCCGCCTGAAGCGCCAGGGCGCCACACAGTATTCCCCAGGGGATGACGGAAATGGAGAGCGGGAGCATATCCAGAGTGGCGCGCCACCAGAGCGCCCCCGTGCGCTCGGGCACAGGGGGGCGGGTTTCCGACATCATGGGATCATCCTTGTCACAGCCAATGCGAACCGGGAAAACTAGCACGGCGCAGGAGGCAGTGTCACGTCATGGTCTGCGACAAATGCAACGCCCGCATGAAAGCGGGCGTTGGCAGGCGGGATCAGGGCTCGATGATGATGGGAGTGCCGGGCTCGATGGCGTTCCAGATCTCGTCCATCTCGTGGTTCAGCACCGCAATGCAGCCATTGGTCCAGTTGGACGGCTGCACCCTGCGATCCCCCAGACTGTTGCGCTGGCCGTGGATCATGATCATGCCGCCCGGGTTCACACCCAGCTCGTTGGCGCGCTTGATGTCGTCCAGATTCGGGTAGTTGATGTGAATGGCCTTGTAGAAACCGGAGTTGCTCTTCTTGTAGTCCAGGGTATAGCGACCTTCCGGGGTACGCTGATCCCCCTCACGCTGCTTGTGTCCTTTGGGAGCCGGGCCCAGGGCAATCCAGTAGCGCTTCACTTCCTTGCCATCCTTCATCAGGGTCAGGCTGTAACTCGACTTCTTCACCACCACCATATCGGCGGACAGAGTGGCAAAACTCAATGCGGGCCACAGCCCCAGCAAACACAGCAATACGGCTCTCACTATCCATCCCTCTGCGAGCCTTCTGGGCTCTCTTGTTAGCAAATCATCTGAATGTCGCCACTCTCTGGTGGCGAGCGAGCGCCATGATATGGGATCGCCGTGAATACTCAATATATCGGGAGAAACATATCTGTGGCCAGCAGGGGGAAATGGCCGTCAACCCGCCATGCAGAGGCCCTGCCAAGGGCTGGGCGTCGTCTCTTGCCTGCTACCGGGCACCTCAGCGCAGGTCGTCAAGGCCAGGAAGATGGCGCTGGAAGAAAAACCAGCGGGCAGCGCCGCCAGGGACACTTGAGCCTGTCCACCCGCCAATCCCCGGCTGGCACCATGGGGTCAGGCCATCTCAACGCACAAGAAAAGAGCCCCTGATGGGGCTCTTTTGACGGTGCAACACCGGGCTCAGGCCTCGGTCACTGGTTCGGCGGTCTCAAGGCGCCGGATCCAGGCCTCGAACTCTGCCAGCATGCGCGCCTCGGACTCGCTGTTGTCGGCGATAAGCTCGGCCCCGTGCACCACCCGGATATGGGCGTCGAGGGGCGTCCCCTCCCCTGCCGGTGGGCGCTGCCGCGCCGCCGCCATGCACGTCTGTGCCTGTTGCCACGCCTCGGCGGCACTCCGGTTGCACGCCTCTGCCAGCGGCACCGCACTGAAACCCTCGCCGGTGAGGCTCTGCAGTGTCTCGTCATGGGTCATGCCGTTGCCCGGTCCCCAGTAGTGGGCGGCCAGATCCGGTCCGATGCGCGGGTTGTCGGTGAGGTAGCCGTCGCGTTTCAAGAAGTAGGCGCGGGTCTGCTCCACCGCCATCAGCGCCAGCAGATAGCCGTGATAGGCGCAGGCCGACTCCTGGTTCAGAAGGTGCGGGATGGCCAGCAGCGGGCGCGGGCTCTCCACCCCCAGGATCTTGCGCTCCCACTTGCGGGCCAGGGCCAGCACGGCGGCCGGGGTGCGCTCGCTCTCTGCCATGGCGTAGAGATCCCGCTCGAAGTAGGCCACCAGCGCAATCTGGCGCTCGTTGAAGGCGCGAAATGGCTGGCGCGCTTCAATCATGGCCTGGATAAGCGCATCGGGGATGGGTTCTCCCGCCGCGTTTCTGGCATAGCGCTTGAGCCAGTCCGCATCGTCCAGCAGGCTGTCGCAGAACATGGACTGGGTCTCGGCATAGGCCATGGAGGTGGGCGGAAACTCCTGGGAGAAGCAGGGGGCGTTGCCGGTGACGTTGGCAAAGTGCGCCGCGTGGCCGCCCTCATGGAACAAGGTGTTGAGCCCGCTCCAGCCGCTGCCCACCTGGGCCGGATTGGCCAGGCTGGTGAAATTGACCACCGCCGGCACCCACTCCCCTTCCTGCCAGAAGCTCGGCACCGGGCCATGACAGAAGCCGTTCTCGTATTTTCCCTCCCGGGTCAGCAGATCCAGGGTGAGGGTGGCACCGCGATACTGGATGCCGAGCCGGCGGAAGCTCTCGACCCAATCCTTCAGCGCCCGGGAGAAGGGCACGTAAGGGTCGAGCTGGCGGGTCACGTCGCCGCTCACGCTGTAGCGCAGGTTCTGGGGCAGCAGGGCTGCGTCCCCCTTGGCCGCTTTCAGCTCCGCCAGACTCTGGTGCAAGCGGGCATCGGTACGGGCGATGAAGTCGTCGAGAATGGCAAACAGCTGCTCCGGGCTCATCTGCTCGTTCTTGTGCACCTTGTAATCGAAGTAGTCGCGATAACCCATGGCACGGGCGAAGCGGTTGCGCAGCGCGACGATGTCAAGATAGCCGTTGTCGACCACCCACTGCTCCAGGGTGTGGAACATGGCGAGCGCGCTCTGGCGCACCGCCTCGTCGCTGCTGGCGGCCAGCGCCGTGCTGGCAGCGGGCAGGCTGCCGGGGACCTGGCGGCCCTGCTCATCCAGCAAGGTGAGCTTCAGCCCCTTGCGACGGGCGAAGAGATCCGCCTCGGCGGCCACCAGCTCGTCCATCAGGGCGGAGGCAGCGGGATCTTCGATGACGTTGCACTCGAAGAAGGCGATCCAGCCCCCCAGGCCGCGCCTGAGATCCGCCTCTTCGGCCTGGGCATGCATCTCCCGCAGCACGGGCAGGCGGGCAGGATCGGCACAGAACGCCTTGTAGGCCTGTTCGGCCGCGGTGAAGCCTGCCTGATCGTCGCTGGTGCCCATGTAGGTGGACCAGAACAGGTCCTCCTTGCGTCTGTGCACCTGCAGGTAATCGGCATTGAGCTGGTTGAGATAATTCCTGGCAATGGAACTCATAACTTCCCTCTTGTTATGGGGCAACCACGGGGGCGCCCACTCCTTTTTGGTGAAATGCCAACCCATTCACACTTCTTGCAAATGGAGCAGACAAATTGTGCGCCGGGATGCGCGCCATCACGCTATCAAAAGCGAGGGTTTCTGTCTGCTGGCTATACTGGTTGTCAAACTGCTCAATTGGCTGTTTTTCATCGCAACCCATTGAAAGTTAATGGAATGTTAAAAACAACAATAATCAGGTCCGGCCGCTAGAACGGCCACAATCAGACCCGCATGGGAAAGTAAGGATAAGACTATGTTCAAGCTCGGTGATATTGCCGTGAGTCGCAAACTGATGCTGCTGCTCTCACTGGCCCTGGTCGGCTTCATCGCACTGCTGCTCATCTCGGCCAGTGCCCTGCACCGCAATCTGATGAGTGAACGGGAAGCCAGGCTGCAGGCGGTGCTGGACCTGGCCATGAGCCGGATCCAGGCCCTGGCCGCCACCCTCCCCCCGGAGCAGGCCAAGGCACAGGCCAAGGCCATGCTCGACAGCATGCGCTTTGACGGGGACAACTACCTGTTCGTGCTGGATGAAGATCGTCGGGTGGTGGTGCATCCCGCCAAACCCGAGCTGGTCGGCCAGCAGATGGGCAACAACCCTGCCGAGTCCCACTGGCAGCACATGGTGGATCTCGGCAAGGGCGGCCACCAGGGCAGGCTGGAGTATCAGTGGGTCTCCCCGTCCGGCGAGGCGGCCCAGAAGATGTCGCTGGTGACGGGCTACCAGCCCTGGGGCTGGATCCTGGGCTCCGGTGTGTTGTTGCAGGACATTGAGGCCACCATGTGGTCCCAATATGAGTGGATGGGTGGCGCCACCTTGCTGGTGATCCTGTTGATGGGGCTGCTGGGACTCGCCATCAGCCGCTCCATCGTCAATCCCCTGGCCGAGATCAACAAGGCCATGGCCCGGGTCGCAGCTGGCGATCTGGTGGTCAGCATCCCGGTGCTGGGCAGAGATGAGCTCGGCGCCGTCGCCAGCTCCACCAACCAGGGGCTGGATGCCATCCGCCGCGCCCTGCTGGAGGTAAGCCAGGGGGCCCGCAACGTGGCGGATGCCGCCCTGCGCATCGCAGCCTCCGCCGAACAGACCAACCAGGCGGTCAACAGTCAGCGGGATCAGCTCGCCCAGCTCGCCACCGCCATGAACGAGATGAGCGCCACCATCGCCGACGTGGCGGGTCACGCCGAGAATACGGCCCGCGACACCCAGGATGCCACCAGCGAGGCCGGGCTCGGCAACCAGGATGTCCATGCCAGCGTGCACGGCATCCAGGCGCTGGCCACCGAGGTGGATCAGGCCACCTCGCAGGTCAACCAGCTCAAGGAGGGAGTGATGCAGATAAGCGAGGTGACGGCGGTCATCAGCGCCATCTCGGAGCAGACCAACCTGCTGGCCCTCAACGCCGCCATCGAGGCGGCCCGGGCCGGCGAGCAGGGTCGTGGCTTCGCCGTGGTGGCCGACGAGGTGCGCCAGCTGGCCAGTCGCACCCGCCACTCCACCGAGGAGATCCAGGGTACCATCACCCAGTTGCAGCAACGGGCTGTCACCGCCGCCAACGCCATGGACGCCAGCCGCAAGCTGGCGGAGAGCAGCGTCAACCAGTCCGAGAAGGCGGGGCAGGATCTCTCCCTCATCGTCAATCACATCCAGCACGTGAGTGACATGGCGACCCAGATCGCCACGGCGGCGGAGCAGCAGAGCATGGTGGCGGAAGACATGAACCGCAACGTCAGCGGCATCAACGACTCGGCACTAGAGATGTCCCAGGCGGCCTCCCAGTTGGCCCAGGAGAGCGAACTGCTGGCCGGTCTCTCCCGAAGCCTCGACGAGCGACTGGCGGTGTTCAAGCTGGACAACGCCCAAGCCCAGGACAGGATGATGCGACCGACCCAGGCGTCCTCTTCCCGAGCAGGCATGCAACCCCGCCACTGAGTGGCCCCGTGAGCCCCTGCCAGGCTTGCAGGGGCTCCTTACCTGTCATGGCCACTGGAGCCTCTCCCGGGCCACCCTCTCGCACTGAACCAGCGCGCAGATCCCGATGGAGTGATCTGCCGCTGATGCGCTGCTCCGATGAGATGGCACTGTCAATTTTTACACTTAATTTTTTAACAAAATATAGTCATGATGAGTGGTCGCCACAGGCGGCACCATGATCCTTTCTGTAGTCATTTGGCAAACTGGTTGAAAGGCCAGGACGCAAAGCCTCCGGTCTAAAGACAAGCTGTCCAGGATAGCGGGGTTGCAGCACCGTGTTTCGGGGAACTCCCCTGCCAACGTGACTGCCCACATCACCGAACAGAGGAATGTATGGCAGCAAATATCCGACTCACCCATCTCGCGGCAGCGCTGGCGCTGCTGGCCAGTGGCGGCGTGCTCGCTCACGGCTACATCAGCCAGCCCGAAGGGCGCAACTACCTGTGCAAGACAGGGGGCAACAGCCAGTGTGGCGCCATCCAGTGGGAACCCCAGAGCCTGGAAGCCCCCTCCGGCTTCCCCGATGGCGGCCCCGCCGACGGCCAGATAGCCTCGGCCGGTCACCCCCAATTCGGCGAGCTCAACACCCAAACCCTCGATCGCTGGACCAAACGTGAGGTGCAGGCCGGTCCCTTCGCCATCAGCTGGACCTTCACTGCCAACCACGTGACCCGCAACTGGCGCTACTACCTCACCAAGCAGGACTGGAACCCGAACCAGCCCCTCACCCGGGATGCGTTCGATCTCAATCCCTTCTGCGTCATCGAGGGCAACATGGTGCAGCCCCCCAAACAGGTGACCCATCAGTGCACCCTGCCCGCACGTACCGGTTATCAGGTCATTCTCGGGGTGTGGGAGGTAGGGGATACCGCCAACAGCTTCTACAACCTGATCGACGCCCGGTTCAAGGATGGCACCCAGCCCCCGCTGACCTGGAGCCAGGGAGGGACCATCTATCCCTCCATCGACCTGGTGGCGGGTGACAAAGCCAGAACCCGGGTGTTCGATGCCAATGGCGAGCGCACCGATCTCCAGACCGAGCTGACCATCGCCAGCGCCGGGCAGGGCCAGAAGAACAACTGGGCCCACGCCCTGGCGAGCAAGATCAACGCCGAGCAGAGCCAGATCCGTGCGGGCCAGCAAGGCACGGACGGCCAGTTCAACCCCGTCTATGGCCAGAACCCGGTCTACCTCAAGGCTGGCAGCAACCTGCAACGGGTCGAGATCCAGCTTGAGCAACAGCAGCCCCCGGTGGAGAACGGGATCAGCGTGAGCGGTCTGGCGAGCGACTACACGCTCGACAACGGCAAGCTCACCCTGACTTTCACCGTCACGGCCCAGGGGGATCTCGCCATCACCAACACCCTCTATGACCACGGCGGTGTCGCCAGGGGACAGAGCAGTGCCGACATCAAGGACGGCAGCCAGAGTTTCTCCATGGCGCTGACCGGCTTGAGTGCAGGCCACCATCAGCTGGTGATCGAGGGCAAACCCAAGGCCGGTGGTGACGCGGTGCAGCAGACCCTGGACCTCATGTTCAAGGATCCGGCAAGCGGGGGCGATTACCAGTTCACCTTCCCGGACGGCCTCAAGTCCTACACCGCCGGAACCCGGGTGCTGCAGCCGAAGAACGGCAAGGTCTATCAGTGCAAACCCTTCCCCTACAGCGGCTGGTGCAGCCAGTGGGCGAGCACGGCCACCCAGTATGAACCGGGCGTAGGCTCCCACTGGCAGGAGGCCTGGACAGCGCAGTGATGGGACGTCTCCGACCTGGCGAGAACCCGCTCGGCGTTTCCCGTGCCAGATCAGGTCAACATCAAACAAACGGGGAGCCCATGGCTCCCCGTTTTTCATCCACCCCTCGGTTCAAATCTGGTAATCGAGCAGGGGCTCGTTGCTCATGGCACGGGCCTGGATCTCCGCCAGCGCCAGCTCGGGGTTGCAGAGCTGGATGAACTGCCAGGCAAAGTTGTGCTGGAACTGCCCCTGCTTGAGGCCGATCCAGGCGGTGTGCGGCGCAAACAACCGACTGCCGTCCAGTTGCACCAGTCCCTTGTCCCGCTGGGAATCGAACGCCATGTCCGCCAGTATGCCCACCCCCATCTCCAACTCGACATAGGTCTTGATGACGTCGGAGTCCTGGGCGGTCAGCAGGATCTGCGGCACTATGCCCGCCTCGGCAAAGGCATCATCCACCCGTGCCCGACCGGTGAGGCCGGCCTGATAGGTGACGATGGGCCAGTGGGCCAGTGCGGCCAGGGTCAGCTCCCGCTCGGCGGTGAGGGGGTGCTGCTCCGGCACGACGATATTGTGGTGCCAGCGGTAGTAGGGAAAGGCCACCACCCCTTCGCTCTTGTCGAGCTGCTCGCTGCTGATGCCGATGTCCACCTCACCGGTCTGCACCAGCCGCACTATCTCCTCCGGGCTCCCCTGACGCAGCTCCAGCTGTACCAGGGGAAATTGCTCCCGAAACGCCTTCACTACCCTCGGCAGGGCATAACGGGCCTGGGTATGAGTGGTCGCGATGAGCAGCCGGCCCGAGTCGCGATTGGCAAAGGTGCTCGCCAGTTTGCGGATGTTGTCGGCATCCCCCAGGATACGCTCGGCGATCACCAGCAACTCCTTGCCCGGCTCGGTCATACCGAGCAGACGCTTGCCATAGCGAATGAAAAGGGCGAGCCCCAGCTCCTCCTCCAACTCGCGAATGTGGCGGCTGACCCCGGACTGGGAAGTAAAGAGGGCATTGGCCACGTCGGTCAGGTTGTAATCCCGTCGTGCCGCCTCCCGAATGATTCGCAATTGCTGAAAGTTCACCTCATCGCCTCCTGCGCTGAGTGGCGGTGGCTCGTGCCACCGTCCTCTTGTTATGGATTGCCGGGATCATGGCCCGGCAGCAAGCCTGACAGAGGGCCGCACCTCGCGGCTTGCCCTCAGATCTGGTAGTCGGGATAGAGCTGTGCCTGCCTGGCCACCAGGCGCACCCCCTGGCCGGGAGCAAAAGCGCGGGCGGCCTCCTTGCTCAGTTCGGCCTCGTAGTGGGCGCCTCCCGTCTCCCCATCGCCACGCAGTTCCACCCGGATGCGCGGCCCCATGGGCAGCAGGCGGGTAATGGTGGCGCGAATGCCACCGGGGGCATCCGAGGGCAGGATCTCCAGCTCGTGGGGGCGCACATAGGCAATGGCCGCACTCCCTTCTGCCAGATGGGAGGGGATGGGGCCACCCAGTTGCTGTTCACCGATGCCGAGCCCCTGCCCGGCCACCCTGCCACGAAACAGGTTCACGCTGCCAAGGAAGCTGTGCACGAAGGCACTGGCGGGCTGATCATACACTTCGGCAGGGGTGCCAATCTGCTCTACCTTGCCGGCGTTCATCAGCACCACCCGATCCGCCACCTCCAGGGCCTCTTCCTGATCGTGGGTCACAAACAGACTGGTGACATGCAGCTCGTCGTGAAGCTCACGCAGCCAGCGGCGCAGCTCCTTGCGCACCTGGGCATCGAGGGCGCCGAAAGGCTCGTCCAGCAGCAGCACCTTGGGCTGCACCGCCAGGGCCCGGGCCAGGGCGACCCGCTGGCGTTGACCACCGGAGAGCTGGGTCGGGTAGCGTGCCGCGACGTGGCTGAGCTGCACCAGATCCAGCAGCTCCTTGACCCGGGTGCGGATGGCCGCCTCGTCCGGGCGTTCGCTGCGCGGCTTGACCCTCAGGCCAAAGGCCACGTTCTCGAATACCGTCATGTGGCGAAACAGGGCGTAGTGCTGGAACACGAAGCCAACGTTGCGCTCGCGCACATGGAGATCCGAGGCATCCTCGCCGCGGATGATGACGCTGCCACTGTCCGCCTGCTCCAGCCCGGCGATGATCCGCAGCAAGGTGGTCTTGCCGCAGCCGGAGGGGCCGAGCAGGGCGACCAGCTCACCGTCGTGAAAATCGAGGTTGATGTCGGCCAGCGCCGCGTACTGATTGAAATGCTTGTTGAGCCCTTGAACCTGAATGCTCATGAATGCCTCTCCTATAACCGTTAATTCGGGATCAATGGGACTGGGTCGGTTGGCCGCGCAGCCTGGCCAGCAGGGTCTCACCCAGCAGGGTGAAGATCCCGAACAGCGCCAGCAGGCTGGCCACCGCGAAGGCGGCACCGGTCTGGTACTCGTTGTAAAGGATCTCGATGTGCAGCGGCAGCGTGTTGGTCTGGCCGCGAATGTGGCCGGAAACCACGGAGACAGCGCCAAACTCCCCCACCGCCCGGGCGGTACAGAGCAGCAGACCATACATCAGACTCCAGCGGATGCCGGGCAGGGTCACCCGCCAGAACATCTGCAACCCACTCGCCCCCAGCATGATGGCGGCCTCCTCTTCCTCCGGGCCCCGCGCCTCCATCTGGGGCAGCAGCTCGCGTACCACGAAGGGCACAGTGATGAAGGTGGTCGCCAGGATGATCCCCGGGGTAGCGAAAATGATCTTGATGTCGTGCTCGCTGAGCCACTCGCCAAACCAGCCGCGACTGCCGAACAGCAGCACGAACATCAAGCCCGCGATGACCGGCGAGACCGAGAACGGCAGATCGATGAGGGTGATAAGCAGTTGCCGGCCAGGGAAGCGGAACCGGGCGATGGCCCAGGCGGCGGCCAGCCCGAACAGCAGGTTCAGGGGCACCGAGCAGAGCGTCACCAGGGCGGTCAGCCCCAGGGCGCTCAGGGCATCCGGCTCGCTGATGGCGTGCCAGAAGAAGGCCAGACCCGGGCTCAGCGCCTGGATGAAAACGGTGGCCAGCGGCAACAGCAGCAAGGCGGCAAACCAGCCCAGACCGACGGTGACCAGCAGCCATTTAACCCAGACCGGTTCATGGGTCACCGGGGGATGACGCGCCGGGGTGGCCGGAGCGGACTCCTGGGCCTGATCGAGATGTGCAGTAGAGGCGTTCATATACGGCTTCCTCCGATGCGAGCCCAGCTCCAGGCTTGCAACTTGTTGATGAGCAACAGCAGCACAAAGGAAATGAGCAGCATGACGGACGCAATGGCCGATGCACCGGCGTAGTCATACTCCTCCAGGTGACTCATGATCATCAGGGGGGCAATCTCGGACACCATGGGGAGGTTGCCGGCAATGAAGATGACAGAGCCGTACTCCCCCACGCCGCGAGCAAACGCCAGGGCAAAACCGGTGAGCAGCGCAGGTACCAGGGTCGGCCACAGTACCCGGATGAAGGTCTGCCAGCGGTTGGCACCCAGGCTCGCGGCCGCCTCCTCTTGCTCGCTCTCCGCTTCCCGCAGCACCGGCTGCAGGGTACGCACCACAAAGGGCAGCCCGATAAAGGTCAGGGCAATGACCACCCCTATGGGGTTGTAGGCAAGCTCGATGCCCAGCAGAGCGACCCATTGGCCAATCCAGCCGTTGGGGGCAAAGATGGCGCACAGGGCGATGCCGGAGACGGCAGTCGGCATGGCAAAGGGCAGGTCGATCAGCGCATCCACCAGTCTGCGGCCGGGGAAGGTATAGCGCACCAGTACCCAGGCCAGTATCAGACCGAACAGACTGTTGAGCAGGGCGGCAATGAAGGCGGCGCCAAAGCTCAGGCGAAAGGAGGCGAGCACCCGGGGGGAGCCGATCACCTGCCAGAACTCGGCGGCGCTCAGGTTGTTCACCGCAAACAGCACCAGTGCCGAGAGCGGCAGCAGCACCAATATGCCCAGATAGAGCAGACTGAAGCCCAGCGTTGGCCCCAAGCCTGGCAGGACGGAATAAGAACTTAATCGCATAACACATCCGTTTGTTATAAATACTTTGGATGTGACGATTTTGCTCACGGCGGCCAGGGACAACAAACACCAATAATGCCTTTGCTAAGCACTTTTTTATCTAACAATGGTGGAACAAGGCTTTTAGAGCGATAAGCATAAAAAAAGGTCTTTTATATAAATAAAAGACCTAAAAGACGGAGCGGTAAAACCGGGAACATGCAAAGTCAGTCACGCTGGCCAAGTTGCCAGCCTGTCTGGAAATCGTGCCGAGACAATCCGAGGCGCCCTCATCGAAAACTGAGTGCAGCCTGCTTGCCCCACTCGGCAGGAGCAGGCTCCACCACCATTTCGGCACGGCGGTATAGGGTGCCGAGCAAAGCGAGCCCCTGGTGCCACTCCCCATGGCCGGACTGGGCATTGATATGGCCCACCTCCCCCGCATCGAACAAGGGCACCTGCCACTGCCGGCTCCAGAACTCTGCCCGCTCGAAACTCATCCAGGGGTCATTGCGGCTGGCGATCAACTGGGCAGAGACCTTGATGGACCCCGCCAACACCTCATCCGGGATACCGAAACGGGCAGGATCGGCAGGGGCAACGATGAAGATGGAAGAGACCTTGTCTGGTTGCAGTCTGGCGGCAGCGATGGCCGTCAGAGCGCCGAAGGAGTGGGCGACCAGGTGGACCCGGCTGCGCCGGCTCCTGAGCTTGCTCGCCAGCTTGGCGCTCCAGACCGTGAGATCCGGCTTGTCCCAGGGCAGACCCATCATTCTCTGCCACTGGGGAAATTGCTGGTGCCAGCGGCTCTGCCAGTGATCCGGCCCACTGTTGTGCAGACCGGGAACCAGAAGGACCTTGTTCATCGTGGTACTCCTATCTGTTGTTACAGGGGCCTGTGTCTCTTAGCGGCCCGGTTGGTAAATCTGGTCAAACGATCCGCCCTGGGCGAAGTGCTTCTTCTGTGCCTTGTCCCAATCTCCTTCCAGATCCTTGACAGTGAAGAGCGTCAGGTTGGGGAACTGGGCCGCAGTCTCCTTCAGGATCGCCGGATTGCTCGGACGATAGTGGTATTTGGCGATGATGCGCTGCCCTTCGTCGGAGTAGAGATACTCGAGGTAAGCCTTGGAGACGGCCTCGGTACCATGCTTCTTGGCTACCTTGTCCACCACGGCTACCGGCGGCTCGGCCAGGATGGAGACCGAGGGCACCACCAGTTCGAACTTGTCGCTGGTGCCCGGCTGATTGAGCACCAGCAACGCTTCATTTTCCCAGGCCAGCAACACATCCCCGAGCCCGCGTTCGATGAAGCTGGTGGTGGCGCCACGTGCCCCGGAGTCCAGCACCTTCACATTCTTGAACAGATCGCTGACAAACTGTTTGGCGCCCTCTTCAGTGCCGCTTTGCTTCATGGCATAGCCCCAGGCAGCCAGATAATTCCAGCGCGCCCCGCCGGAGGTCTTTGGGTTGGGGGTGATGATAGCGACATCCTTGCGCACCAGGTCGCCCCAATCCTTGATCTGCTTGGGATTCCCCTTGCGCACCAGGAAGACGATGGTGGAGGTATAGGGAGAGGCATTGTTGGCCAAACGCCCTTCCCAGTCGCTGGCGGTGAGACCTGCCTTGGCCACCGCATCCACGTCATAGGCCAGCGCCAGGGAGACCACATCAGCCTCCAGTCCGTCCACCACGGCACGAGCCTGTTTGCCTGAACCACCGTGTGACTGGCTCACCACCACATCGTCGCCGGTTTTGGCCTTCCACTCCTTGGCAAAGGCACTGTTGTACTCCTGGAACAGCTCCCGCGTCGGGTCATAGGAGACATTCAGCAGGCGCACCTCGGCGGCCTGGACCTGACCGAGAGCCAGCAGGGAGAGAACGGTGAGAGCGGTCATTCGCAGTTTCATGGTGATACTCCATATCGTTGGGTTGAGTACAGCATGCCCGCTTATGCATATTCCATGAAGAAAGAAAAAGCGCTTTGCTTATCTCTTATCCGCATATGAGCTCCCGATGGTCCTCTGGCACTCTCGGCCAGAGCGTATTCGCGTGCTTGCGATGCTCATCTCCAGACACGACAAAGCCCGGTCGATTGGCCGGGTTGGGAAAAGATGGAGGAACAAAGGCAAACCAGAGCGAAGGGTAAGCCCTGGGTAAAGGGACAATGCCAGACACGCAATCACCACAGGGGGGAAGAGGCGGGTTGTCCGTGACAAGTGGCAGACCCGTCGGTTGCCTCTTGTTCCCTGAGCTCTTATCCAGACGCCAGAAAACAAAAAGGCCTTCCCGTCAGGGAAGGCCTTTCAATTTAGTGGCGGAGCGGACGGGACTCGAACCCGCGACCCCCGGCGTGACAGGCCGGTATTCT
>NZ_JBFOCK010000027.1:0-15541 GCF_040907765.1 Aeromonas sp. s9 | reverse complement strand
GCCGTCGCTACACAACACCGCATCTGACGAGACAAGGGGTGTCAAAACAGCTATCACCGTCTCGGCATTCATTTTCTCCAACTGAAAATCCGCATGGTGACCAGCCCGGTCCTGAACCACCATCACCGGGATGTAATCCGGCCCTGTGCCTCGGGTACGGCCTTTGCCCCCACGGTGGCGGGCCGGGCGGGGCAAACCACGTTGCCCTTTAAACGACTCCAAGAAGAAGGTCTCATCAACCTCGACGATACCCCCTTCCCGTGCCGCCTGGTGACTCGCCATGGCTTTCAGGAAGCGGTGACGCCACAAGAAGGCGGTGTTTTTACAGACTCCGCAGCGGACGGCAGCCTGTCGGACGGTCAGACCGTCGATGAGGGCCTGGGCGTAGTCTTCCCAGCATTGTGCCTTGCGAAGTCGAGCCAGAGGCGTCTTGGTGAGAACGGAACTGGTGCGCAGACACTGCTTGCAGCGATAACGACGCAGCCCTCGACTCCAACCCCAGGGAGCCAACTGCGTAGCCTCGGCCTGACAGTGAGGGCAACATCGACAAGCGGGGAGTTGAGCGGCCAGCGAGGTGATTGGGTGAGGGGTAGTGAGTTCATGTTGCGCGAGGCGACGCTGGCGCATGGTGAGCTGTGGAAAGAGAGACAGTAGATGTTGAAAGGCTTGGGTATCCATGATGGAGGCCCTCAGGGTGATGACCTACTTCAAGGTTAGCCTTTCAACATGTAATTGGGACAGCGCCATAAAAAACGGGCACCTGGGTGCCCGTTTTTATCGCTTGTACGCTACTCACCCCTTCTGCTGCCAGCCCTCGGGATACTTGTAGCCGACGAAGCGCTTGGCGGCATAAGCCTTGAATTCAGGGGAGTTGTAGGCCGCCGCCACATCCTTGGCGAACGGCTTGCCCGCATCGGCGCTCTTGACCACCACCCAGTTGATGAAGTCATAGCTGCGCTCGAGGAAGAGGCCGGAGCTGAACGGGATCCCGCTTGAGGCGGCAAAGTTGCCGTTGATGACGGAGAAGTCCACATCCTCACGGGAGCGCGGCAGCTGCGCCGCTTCCAGCAGCACCAGCTTGAGGTTGTGGGGGTTCTTCACCACGTCGAACTCGCTCGCCTTGAGGGGATTGATCCCCTCCTTGAGGCTCAGCCAGCCCAGATCCTGCAACATCAGCAGTGCTCGGGCCTGGTTGGTGGGATCGTTCGGGATGGCGACCGTGCTTCCCTCTTTCACCGCCTTCAGATCCCCCAGCTTGCCGGCGTAGAGCCCCATGGGACCGGTCGGCACCTGGGTGATGGGCGCCAGAGAGAGACCCCGGTCTTTGGCGAAGCTCTCCAGATAGGGCTTGTGCTGGAAGCAGTTGACGTCAAGCGACCCGTCCGCCAGGGCGATATTGGGGGTCACGTAATCGGTGAACTCCACCAGTTTGACCTTGTAGCCCTTGGCTTCGAGCTGCGGCTTGATGGCGTCGGTGACCATGTCGGCAAAGTCGCCAACCGTGGTGCCGATGACGATCTCTTTCTTCGCCTCATCGATGGCAAAGGCGGACAGAGGCAGGCTGCTGGCGAGCAACGCCAGGGCGGAAAGGGTGAAGAAGGAACGACGTTGCATAAAAACTCCCTGTCAACATGATCATCAAAACGGTGAGCGGTCGGGGGCGCAAACATGCAGTCAGCGCACAACCATCTAGCCATCCAAACGGCTAGCTGAGCACACCATAACAGAGCTCGTAGCCTTCGCCAAGCAACAAAACCGGGCAAGCTTGGCCAGCACGAAGCAAAGCGCATCCCACAACTGGATGAAAAATCTTTGACAGAGCGCGCAGTTATGCGCCTTGCCCTCTCCCTGCCTGGCGTCAAACTGGCTTATTGTGGTCATTCGATACCCATTTACACAAGTTCCAATGAGGGCCTGATGGGCTGATCTACACCCAGGCAACACAAGGAGTCACCGTGTTCGATCATGTAGAAATCAAGGTGGTGCGTTTTGACTCCTGTCAGCACTTCTACGCCACCGTGCTGGCTCCTCTTTTGATAGAACTCAAATGGTCTGATGAGGCGGCGGCCGGTTTTGGCCTGATGGGCCGCGATCACGTGGGCTTTCTGATTGAGCGGGGGCAGCAGGGCTGCTTCCTGCCATCTCGCATTCAGGGCCGACGACACGACACAGGTGGATGCGTTCCATCACGCGGGGATCAAGGCAGGCTTTGCCTGCAATGGGTTGCCGGGACTGCGTCCCCACTATGCCCCCAATTACTACGCCGCCTTCCTGCGCGATCCCGATGGCAGCAACATCGAGGCGATGACCTACATTGAGTCCTCACACGCCGCAAACACATCGCAGCACTGTGCCACCCAGCAAAAGGCCCTGCATTCGGTGAATCCAGGGCCTGAGAAGTACACGTAATGAGTCGGGTTGGATTATTTGACCGCCTTGCTGGCGTTCTCCAAGGCCTGCTTCTCGGCGGCGTTCATGATGGACGCCTGGCGGTTTTGCTCGGCCTGGTAGCAGGCGTCCTTGCTGATCCCTTGCGCCTGGCATTCCGCCATGCGTTGTGCCGGGCTGGCGCAACCGGCCAAAAGGCCAGCCAGGGAGACGAACAGGATTATCTTCTTCATGGTACTTCTCATCGTTAATGGAAAATCGTCCAACTACGCAGTAGCGGGTTGATGCGTCGCCCCTTGTCATGCCCACCACAACTGAGAAAACGGGCTCCATGACGCGCATCCTAGTGCCCGCCACGCCGTCGGTCAGCTCACAATTTGTATCAAGATGTACGCGAGAATGGCTCCCAGGATGGCGCTGTATCTCATCCGCAACGGAGAAAGGAGACAAAAAATGCAGAAACACCATCACCCAGGCCTGCTGGTGGTCGATATTCAGGGCAAGCTGGCCCGCCTGGTCGAGGAGAGCGACGCCCTGATTGCCAATACCGCCAGGCTGGTGCAAGGGGCCAGGGTGCTGGGGCTGCCGGTTGTCTGGCTGGAGCAGAACCCGGACAAGCTCGGTGCCACCGTGCCCGAATTGCAGTCGCTGCAGGCAGGCGATCTTGTGCTGCCCAAATACAGCTTCGGCGCCCTGGGGGAGCCCACTGTGGCGACCGCGCTGGCCGAGAGTGGGGTAGAGCATTGGCTGGTATGTGGCATCGAGACCCATATCTGCGTCTACCAGAGCGTGCTGGGGCTTCTGGCCAGGGGCGCCCGGGTCTCGCTGGTGGTGGATGCGGTGTCGTCTCGCTGCGCCGCCAACCGGGATCTCGCCATCGGCCAGCTTGCGGCCAGGGGAGCTGCGCTGACGTCGGTGGAGATGTGCCTCTATGAGCTGATGGGGGACTGCCGCCATCCGGCATTTCGCCAGATCCTCTCCCTAGTGAAATGACCGCCATGATGGACAACATGGCGCCCTTTCTGTTCGCCCTCATCGCCTTCGGGACGGCATTCATGGTGACTGTGACGGGGATGGCCGCCACCCGTCACTATCTTGCCTGGCTCTGGCTGGGGATCATGCTCTTCTTCGGGCTGTGGTGGACACTGCTGGATATGCCGCCGCTCCTCGCCGAACCACCCCCTCTCTGACCATGCCGCCCGGGCGGCTCAGCTCCCCAGACGCTCCTGCAGATAGTCGTATCCTCCCTCCTCCCTTGGCACGAAGCTCAGCCTGTGGGTCAGACCGGGGGGCGCATCATCGGCATGATGGGAAACGAACAGCAGCTGGGTTCCCTCGCCCACGAGGCGCGCCACCATCTCCCGCACCAGGTGACGGTTGAGGGGATCCAGTCCCTGCTGGGGTTCGTCCAGGATGAGCAGCGGCGGATGTTTGACCAGGGCACGGGCGATCAGCACCAGTCGCTGCTGACCGAAAGAGAGAGTGTGGAAAGGCTGCGCCCCCTGATCGGCCAGCCCCAGCAGGGCCAGCCACTGGTTGGCCAGCGCCAGCTGACGATCTCCCGGCCGGGTATAAAGCCCGATGGAGTCGTAGAAACCGGAGAGGATCACTGTCTGCACCGGGCAGCTGACACGATAGTCCAGATGCAGCGCCGGGCTCACGAGCCCGATGTGGCGCTTGATCTCCCAGATGCTCTCGCCGCTGCCCCGCCGCCGTCCGAACAGATGGAGCTCATTGTTGTAACCTTGCGGGTGATCCCCGGTGATGAGGGAGAGCAGGGTCGACTTTCCAGCGCCGTTTGGTCCCACCAGTTGCCAGTGCTCCCCCTCGTCAATGGTCCAGTCGAGCCCGTCGATGATCACCTGATCCCCGTAAGCGATACGCATGGCTTTCATGACGACCCGAGGGCCGGGAGGCAAGGGCTCGGGTGTCGTCAGCGGTGGCGGCAAACGGGGGGACGTGGTTTCGGCGCGTGCCAGCTGGGCCACCTCCTGGCTACCGAGCACCGCCTCGCGCTCCCCCGCCAGCAGCAGACGACACTCGCCGAGCAGGCCGAGGTGAGTGGCAAAGGGCGGGATCTCGTCAAAACGGTTGACGATCACCACCAGGCGCAGCCCCTCTGACACCAGGTCGGCCAGCAACATCATCAAAGAAGCCCTGGCCCCCTGATCCAGGCCATCGAAGGGTTCGTCCAGCACCAGCAGCTCGGGCCGCCCCAGCAGGGCCCGGGCCAACAGCAGCTTGCGCCCCTCCCCGCTCGAGAGGTAGCGATAGGGGCTATCCCACAGGGATTCAATGCCAAAGCGGGCCAGCAGCGCGCGGGCCTCATGCTCCTCGCCCCCCGCCTCCAGCATCAGGGTCGATACCCGATACCCCGCCTCCTCCTCTTCCCCCAGCATGTCGGTATTGCGCCGCTGCCAGTCCAGCTCCCCCAGCTGTTGCTGCGACTCGAACGAGAGTCGCTCGGCCCGGACTCGGCCCGATACCGCTCCGGCACGCACGACCAGCTCGCCGCACAGGGCCGACGCCAGCGCCGTCTTGCCGCTGCCGTTGCTGCCGACGAAGGCCCAGCAGGCCTGCGGGGTGAGACAGAGTTCGGGAATAACCAGGGTGTGGTGGCCACGCAGGGCCAGGGTGGCGGATTGCCACTGCAATGAGGTCATGGGATCGTCCTGTGATGGGTGCAGAGCGCCTTGCGCATTCCCCTTGTAACAGAAAAAGGGGGGCGCAGACAAAAACGGCGCCATTGCGGCGCCGTGTCATCAAAAAGCGGGGACGGGTTTAGCCGGCCTTGTGCTGCTCGGCCAGATAGAGCCAGGTGTCGACCACGGTATCCGGGTTGAGCGACACGGAATCGATCCCCTGCTCGACCAGCCAGGCGGCGAAGTCCGGGTGATCGGACGGCCCCTGGCCGCAGATCCCCACGTACTTGCCCGCCTTGCGGGCGGCGGCGATGGCCATGGCCAGCAGTGCCTTGACCGCCTCGTTGCGCTCGTCGAACAGGTGGGCGATGAGCCCGGAGTCCCGATCCAGCCCCAGGGTCAACTGGGTCATGTCATTGGAGCCGATGGAGAAGCCGTCGAAGTGCTCGAGGAATTTGTCCGCCAGCAGCGCATTGGAGGGCAGCTCGCACATCATGATGACTTTCAGGCCGCGCTCGCCACGGCGCAAGCCGTTCTCAGCCAGTATCTCCACCACCTGCTCCGCCTCACCCAGGGTACGCACGAAGGGGATCATCACCTCGACGTTGGTCAACCCCATGACATCCCGCACCCGTTTCATCGCCTCGCACTCGAGGGCGAAGCAGGGGCGGAAGCTGTCGGCGATGTAGCGCGACGCACCACGGAAACCGATCATGGGGTTCTCTTCATGGGGTTCGTAACCACGGCCCCCCACCAGGTTGGCGTACTCATTGGACTTGAAGTCCGACATCCGCACGATGACCCGCTCAGGCCAGAAGGCGGCCGCCAGGGTAGCGATCCCTTCCGTCAGCTTGGCTACGTAGAACTCCCTGGGGCTCTCGTAGCCCGCGATCATCCTGGTGATGGTGGCCTGGAGTTCCGGGGTCTGCTGATCGAACTCCAGCAGCGCCTTGGGGTGGACCCCGATCATGCGGTTGATGATGAACTCGAGGCGGGCCAGGCCCACACCGGCATTCGGCAACTGGGCAAAATCGAAGGCGCGGTCCGGATTGCCGACGTTCATCATGATCTTGATGGGCAGGCGCGGCATGTTGCCCACCTCGGTCACCGCCACGTCAAAGTCGAGCTCGCCGTCATAGATGAAGCCGGTATCCCCTTCCGCACAGGAGACGGTGATGAGCTGACCATCCTGGATGTGGTCGGTGGCGTTGCCGCAACCCACCACTGCCGGAATGCCAAGCTCCCGGGCGATGATGGCGGCGTGACAGGTGCGTCCACCCCGGTTGGTGACGATGGCGGAAGCGCGCTTCATGATGGGCTCCCAATCCGGATCCGTCATGTCGGTGACCAGCACATCGCCGGGCTGCACTTCATCCATCTGGCTGATGGAGGAGATGACACGGGCCGGACCCGCGCCAATCTTGTGGCCGATGGCGCGCCCCTCGATCAGCACCTTGCCCGCTTGCTTGAGGGCAAAGCGCTCGAGGGTATTGGCTTCCTGGCGGCTACGCACG
Organism: Aeromonas sp. s9; assembly: GCF_040907765.1. Taxonomy (NCBI): domain Bacteria; kingdom Pseudomonadati; phylum Pseudomonadota; class Gammaproteobacteria; order Aeromonadales; family Aeromonadaceae; genus Aeromonas; species Aeromonas sp. s9. Next base: position 8,997 of record NZ_JBFOCK010000027.1, on the reverse strand, counting down.
GTTTCCGGACGGGCCTGAACGATGTAGAGCTTGCCATCCTGACCATCCTTGGCCCACTCGATGTCCATCGGGCGACCGTAGTGCTGCTCGATGATGAGGGCCTGCTTTGCCAGGGCCATCACTTCCTCGTCCGTGATGCAGAAGCGGTTGCGCTCGGCATCGGTGGTGTCGACCACCTTCACCTGACGGCCATGACCGGCATCCCCGGAGTAGGTCATCTTGATGAGCTTGGAGCCCAGAGTCTTGCGCACCACGGCGGGGCGCCCGGCCTTGAGGGTCGGCTTGTGCACATAGAACTCGTCCGGGTTGACGGCCCCCTGCACCACCATCTCGCCCAGGCCCTGGGCGCCGGTGATGAAGACCACGTCGTTGAAGCCGGATTCGGTATCCAGGGTGAACATGACGCCGGAGGCGGCGAGATCCGAGCGCACCATGCGCTGTACCCCGGCGGAGAGAGCGACCCCCTTGTGGTCATAGCCCTGATGGACCCGGTAGGAGATGGCGCGATCGTTGAACAGAGAGGCAAACACATGCTTGATGGCAGTCATGACGGCATCGATACCGCGCACGTTGAGGAAGGTCTCCTGCTGACCGGCAAACGACGCATCCGGCATGTCTTCCGCGGTGGCGGAGGAGCGCACGGCAAAGGATGCCTCGAGCCCGGCGCTCAGCTTGTCATAGGCCTCGCGCACCGCCTGCTCCAGAGCGGGCTGGAAGGGCGCTTCCACCACCCAGTCGCGGATCTGCTGACCGGCCCGGTTGAGGGCGGCGATGTCATCCACATCCAGAGTGTCGAGCAGGTCATGGATCTTGCCGTTGAGGCCGCTTAACTCCAGAAACTCGTTAAACGCAAAGGCCGTGGTCGCAAACCCGCCCGGCACGGACACGCCGGCCCCCGAGAGGTTGCTGATCATCTCGCCAAGGGATGCATTCTTGCCGCCGACGCGTTCAACGTCCTGCATACCGAGCTGTTCGTACCAGAGTACGTACTGTTGCATTTGCATGTCTCCAGGTTGGGGGGCCAGGGTGACAATTCACCTGCTGTGCCAAGTCGTGTGTTTTTGTTAGTGTCTGTTGCCAACGACCATGAAAACGTTTTCTATTTATTGTCAAAAAAATCCCCGAGCAAGAGTTGGGGATGGTCGTTTGACACAGGCATTCTACAATAGCGACACAAAAAGGTAACGACTCAGGTTTGCAAGCGAGTTCACAACTTGGGCATAGCAGATCTGTTGACAAAAACGATATGGTTTCGAGAGATACTTATTTCTCGCCGCCCCCTGGAGCGCACCACAGGAGTCCGCAGTGCACACCGTATTCTATGTATCCGACGGCACCGCCATCACCGCCGAAGTCTTCGGCCACGCCGTGTTGAGCCAGTTTCCCCTGGCCTTCGAACAGGTAACCATCCCCTTTGTCGAGACCCAGGAGAAAGCGCGCCAGGTACGGGCACGCATTGATGAGCAGTTTCGCCAGACCGGGGTGCGCCCCATCCTGTTTCACACCATCGTCGACCCCATGGTGCGTGAAGAGGTGCTCAAGGCCCAGGCCAGCAGCCACGATTTTCTCAACACCTTCGTGAGCCCTCTCGAACAGGAGCTCGGTATCAAGGCCGAACCCAGGTTGCATCGCACCCATGGCATGGAAAACCGCAAGCTGTACGACGATCGCATCGAAGCGGTCAACTTTGCGCTGGCCAACGACGATGGCATCACCACCAGGGAGTATGACGAGGCAGACATCATCCTCATCGGGGTCTCCCGTTGCGGCAAGACACCGACCAGCCTCTATCTGGCACTGCAATTTGGCATTCGCGCCGCCAACTATCCCTTTATCGAGCAGGACATGGGATCGCTGGAGCTGCCCGCCGCCCTCAAGGCCAATCGCCACAAATTGTTCGGCCTCACCATCATGCCGCAGCGGCTGCACGAGATCCGCAACCAGCGCCGCGCCAACAGCCGCTACTCCTCGCTTGATCAATGCAAACAGGAGCTGGCCAGCGTCGAGAGGCTGTTCCGCCAGGAGGCGATCCGCTTCCTCGATACCAGCTCCCACTCGGTCGAGGAGATCAGCGCCAAGATCCTGGAAGCGACCGGCCTTCGCCGCCAGCTCTGCTAACCTGCAAGGCTGTGACAGCACAACACACCATTTAAACAAGTCAGTGGCAAGATAACGAAACAGAAGAACAGGATGAAAAAATGATGCCAGCATCATCGCTGGCATCCCATCACTCGCGGGGCGAGCAGGCTCAGGGCTTGTTGAGTTCCTTGTTGTTCATCAACATGCCGTGAAAATGGATGAGTCCCCTGCCCTTGCGGACTCGCTCGCTCAGCCAGCAAGCTGGCACCATCCCCATCCCGGCAGCAAGGATGAGCACCATGGCGATGTGGTTCACCAGGTAATCCGCTCCCAACCAGCCCCAGACAACAAGGCTGCTCATCGCCATCGTCAGCAACATGGGGGATAGCCAGATCCCGAGCCAGAGCACGGCCATCACCAGGCCATCGACTATACGCTCCATCATATGAGTCCCTTTTTATCAAAGGGCAACAAGGCCATGAAAACCGGACTGAGTCAATAGATTAAAATCCACCCGAACACAAAACCAGCAACCACTCTCAAACCCCTTCCCAGATCATGAAAAACCTGCATGGCGCACAAAATAGCAGCCAATGATGAGGAAAACAGGTGCATGGACGGTCGATTATCACTATTCTGCTCGGGTTGGTAGCCGCTACAAAAAACAGCCAGCGGCAAACCGTAACGATATAAATACGGATTTCGTCACGTTTTCGGCACAAGATGCCGCGCCAGGCAGAGGAAGTGCTGTGGCTGACGGGACGCGAGCCGAGTGATTTCAGCGACGTAAGGAAGGAAGCATGGATCTTCAACAACACGGCGAGGAGCTCAAGCGCGGTCTGAAAAACCGCCATATCCAGCTTATCGCACTGGGCGGTGCCATCGGTACAGGCCTGTTCCTCGGCATTGCCGACACCATCAAGATGGCGGGCCCTGCGGTGCTGCTGGGCTACGCCATCGGCGGCTTCATCGCCTTCCTCATCATGCGCCAGCTGGGCGAGATGGTGGTGGAAGAGCCGGTTGCCGGCTCATTCAGCCATTTTGCCTACAAGTACTGGGGTGACTTCGCCGGCTTCGCTTCCGGCTGGAACTACTGGGTGCTCTATGTACTGGTGAGCATGGCCGAGCTGACGGCAGTCGGTATCTATGTCCAGTACTGGTGGCCCGAGATCCCGACCTGGATGTCGGCGGCCTTCTTCTTCGTGCTGATCAACGCCATCAACCTCTCCAACGTCAAGGCGTTCGGCGAGATGGAGTTCTGGTTCGCCATCATCAAGGTGGTCGCCATTCTCGGCATGATCGGATTCGGCGGCTGGATGCTGTTCTCCGGCAGCGGCGGCCCCGAGGCCACGGTCAGCAACCTCTGGGCCCAGGGTGGCTTCTTCCCCAACGGCGTCGGCGGGCTGGTGATGGCCATGGCCTTCATCATGTTCTCCTTCGGCGGTCTGGAGCTGGTCGGCATCACGGCAGCGGAAGCGGACAATCCCGAGAAGAGCATCCCCAAGGCCACCAACCAGGTGATCTACCGCATCCTCATCTTCTACATCGGCGCCCTGACCGTACTGCTCTCCCTCTATCCCTGGGGCAAGGTAGTGGAAGGCGGCAGCCCGTTCGTGATGATCTTCCATGCGCTCGACAGCAACCTGGTAGCCAACGTACTTAACCTGGTGGTGCTGACCGCCGCGCTGTCGGTGTACAACAGCTGCGTCTACTGCAACAGCCGCATGCTGTTTGGCCTGGCCAAGCAGGGCAACGGCCCCAAGGCCCTGCTCAAGACCAACAAGAGCGGCGTGCCCCTGACCGCCATCACCATCTCGGCCGCGGCCACCCTGCTGTGCGTGCTCATCAACTATTTGATCCCGGGCAAGGCCTTTGGTCTGCTGATGTCCCTGGTGGTCTCCGCCCTGGTCATCAACTGGGCCATGATCAGCCTGGCGCACCTCAAGTTCCGCAAGGTGAAGGCTGCAGAAGGCGTCACCACCAAGTTCAAGGCACTGTGGAGCCCGTTTGGCAACTATCTCTGCCTCGCCTTCATGGCCGCCATCCTGGTGATCATGTACATGAACGACGGCACCCGCATCTCGGTCGAGCTGATCCCGGCCTGGGTCCTGGTACTCGGTATCGGCTATCTGCTCAAACAGAAGAGCCAACGCAAGCTGGCGACCAACCTGGGCTAGGCATCATCCCTCTCCAGCAAAAATGCCGGTCACTGACCGGCATTTTTTATTCCATTCCCGTTTCACCTGACCCAATTCGCGGCTCACTTGTCCTGCCAGCCCCTGCAATGACAAACCCGAGGGGTTGCCTCGGGTTTGAGTGATGGACAAAGAGGTTGTGTTATTCCAGCAGGAAGACGGCTTCTACATTGTCAGTGATGCTGATCTGCTGCTGTTGATAGCTGTTTTCCATCATGTCGGCGGCAGGGGCTGCCGCGGCCTTCATGGCACGGGTATAGACCGGCATGGGGGAACTGTTGCGGTATTCGACGCTATACACTTTGCCAAGCTTCATGCCGAAAGCCTTGGCCAGGGATTCCGCCTTGCTCGTGGCATCAGCGACAGCACCAAGCCGGGCCTGCTCCTTGATGACCTGTGGTGACTTCAGGCCGTACTCTATCTGGGTCACGGACTCCAGACCCGCCTTGAGGGCGGTATCCATCAACTGGCTGAGTTTGTCGAGTTGATAGAGTTTGACGGCCAGTTGGCGCTGGGCACGGTAACCCACCATTTCAGGCTGCTTGTTCTGGGGGTACTGGTACTCGGGGGAGATCACCAGATTGCCAGCCTCCACGTCGCTGCGCTTGATGCCCAGGCTCTCCAGCTGGCCAAAGAAGGCTGCTACCTTGGTATCTACCTGCTGTTTGGCCTTGATGCCCTGCTTCTCCAGTGCCGTGACGGCGACATTGAGCGTCAGCATGTCTGGTTCAGCCTTCTGCTCCGCATAGCCACTGACGACCAGATGGGGGGCCTGAGGAACCTCGATGGCAAGCAACGGAGCACTGACAACCAGCGCGGATAGGGTAAGAAGGGGACGCCACATAAAAAAACCTCCATCATTTAGATGGAGGTCATTATGCATGTCGTCGATTGGGATTCATATATCGTGTGTCGGCGGGATCTGGTCCAGCACCTGATTGGTCATGTCGATATTGATGCTGATCTCCCCTCCTCCTGAATTGCCATGGCTTGTCATCACGGGAGCAGGCGCCTGGCTGCCAAACAGCGATTCATCCTCAAAGTGGAACGAATCCCACGACAGAACATGACCTTGTGATGGCAGATTCGGCTCGGACGTCGTCACGACGGCCAGCGCCCCCCAGTCAAGCTCCTCACCGTGGCTGAGCAGCCCCTGCAAGGAGGTATCGCTCAGGCTCTGCAACGAATACTCCTGCTGCCCCCACTCATGGCCGACCAGCACCATCATGTGGGGCAGGGGCGCATCTTCTGCCGGCGTGAAGCTGATACGAGAAGCGGCAAAGTCCACATTCAGCAACCCCGCCACCTCACCATCTTCGCTCTCCAGCTCCAGACCGTTGAGCGTGTCACCCGTCATCGTGGCCTGATAGCCAAAGCGGCCGGTGCAGACGATATTGTCCTGCCCGTTCCAGCTATAGCGAATGCCGTCGATGTCGACCCAGTTGAATGACTGCATGGTGACCCTCTCCTGATACTGCAGCTATCTTATCTGCCCACTCCATCAAATAACAGGGGCCGGGCACACCCGGCCCCCATACCCTGCTTACGGATCGACCTTGAGGTTGCCCTGATCCAGCAGATCCTGAATGATCTGCAGATTGGATTTGCCAGCCGTCAGATCCACGTTGTCAAAGAGGATGGTATGAGTCGTGGTGCCACTTCCCGCTCCATCCAGATCAATGGTCAGAGTCGACTTGCCACTGCCCGGACCAGGAGCAAAGGTAAGATAGTGATCCAGTGTGCTCGCATCGGCATGCTCACCACTGAGCAGTTCACTCAGGTCCAGAACATCTCCATTGGCCCCCGTGGTGAAGTCTTTGATGGTATCCGTGCCTCCTGCATCACCTGCCATCCATTTGAAGGTATCCTTGCCAGCCCCACCAGTCAGGGTATCACTGCCGGTACCCCCAATCAGCAGGTCGTCGCCACCACCACCACTCAAGATGTCGTTACCTGCCAGTCCGCTCAAGACGTTGGCATTACCATCGCCGGTCAGGCTGTCGTTGAACATGGACCCTACCAGATTTTCCATGTTGCTCAGGCTGTCTGTCCCTGCCCCTCCGGTATTCTGACTGGCACCATTGACTGTAACCGTGACCCCAGCAGCGCTGTCGAAGTAACTGGCCGTATCATTGCCGTTGCCGCCGTTCAGGGTATCGTTGCCAGCGCCACCGATCAGGAGATCATTGCCCTCACCACCATTCAAGGTGTCGTTACCGAGTCCTCCAAGCAGGATGTCGTTCCCGGCATTGCCGTTGAGCGTATCGTTTCCAGATCCCCCAATAAGGATCTCGTCGAGATAGCTCCCGGTAAGTGTCAAACCGCTCTGCACATCCACATACACCTTGGCCGTATCTGTGGTCGTGCTATTGGTGTAGTTGAACGAACCCTCGTAAGAGTTGGGAGTCGCATTGCCGGAGGTATCATCAAATGTTACCGAGCCTGCATTGTCTGTGACGGTCCCTCCAACGGCTCCCGAGACGCCCGTGATCATCTGGGTCGCAGCCAGAGGCCCGGTGTCATTGGCAAGCAGAGCCCAATCCGGAATGGTCGCCGGGTCCTGGTTGGTGATGATAAAGTCATCACGAACTACGGTAGGACCGACCGCCGGGTTGATAACGATGGACAAGGTGCTGGACGCAGTATCCCCATCGTTGTCTATCACACTGTAACCTACGACCTGGTTTATCCCCCCGACCGGAATGGATGACGGCGGAGTATAGGTGTAGGCGCCGTTGTCCATGTCCACCTTGAGGATGCCGCCTGCAAGTGTAATGGTCCATTCGTTGGTCGTTGTATTGAAGGTCCCGGCTGATGTCCCTCCCGAGACGCCGGCGAAGCCCGTCTTCTGGTTGTAGGTATAAGTCACCCCTCCCACGGTAATGGCATTGAGCCAGCCACCATCGGCCCCGGCACTCGCCGCTACCCCGTTGATCAGTTGTCCTGCCAGGGGCGGAGCTACCACGGTGCTCAAAAGGGTCGCGGTCAGTTGGCTGAAGTCAGTCACCACCACTGCGGTGGTATTTGCCGGGCTGGCACCACTGACCCCGTTGTAGGCAATGGGATCCAGTGCAGACTGGGTCGCTCCCGATCCCATCCCGAGCGCGTACGAATTGATGTTGTTCGCCGTCAGGAAATCGGCCCAGTCCTTGGTTTCACCGCTCAGTGTCGTGCCGTCACCATCGATCCCGTTTCCACCGCCAAGCGAGTTGTTGCCATCAGGAACTGTGGCGGGGGTACCGCTCAACGAGTTGGCATTTGGCAGACCATCCGACATGAAGTAAGAGACATTTTGCGCATTAGCGAGTTTACCTGTATCGCCAAAGGCTTTGATTGCCTCGTTCAGTGCATCATCGTAGTTGGTCGAGTTCGTGGGGGTAAGGCCAAGGATGATGGCCTTGGCTACATCGACCGAGACCCACACCCCGGTCGGATTGGCGGCTGAAGTGGAGAAGGTCACGATATTGACCATGACGCTGCCGTAGGCGCTGTATTTGTCCAGCAGCTCCAACGCGGACTTCTGCATCACCTGCATCCGAGTCATGCCTTGATAGCCCGATGGGTCACCCATACTGCCGGAGATATCGAGGATCAACATCAGATTCGTGTTCTGCACCTGAGTCGCCTGGCCTGCATTGGTAACAGCATTGGCAATGGGGGCATCATCGCTGATCACAACCTGCAGGTTACCCGTGCCACTGTCGCCACTGGCATCCGTAGCCGACACGACGAAACTCGGACCATTCGCTGTATCACTGTTGCCCTGAACGTTGTGAGTCAGCACATTGTCTTTGAGCGTGTAGGTATAGTTCACCGTGTAGACACCGGCTGTGGGGCCGCTGACACCGGTTACCGTCAGCATTCCTTCCGTATTGTTGATCAAGGTCTGACTGCCGCCACTGGTCAAATTGTAAGCCTGCCCACCGATGGTCAAGGTAGTCAGATTTTCCCCCTGGGTGTTGATGGTGAAGCTGCCATTGAATATCTCCGAATTACCACTGGCAGCGGTCCCCTCAGGCAGTCCCTCCTCATCAACCGTCGCATTGCCGATGGTCAATACAGGGACACGGGTATCCTGAGCAATATTGATTGTCAGTGTTGCCGGATCCGTATCACCATCGCCATCTTTGAGCGTGTAGGTAAATACCTCCGAGGCCCCCACGGGAACCGATGCCGCCGTGAGCGTATAACTGTATTCGCCATCCAGCCCCATGGTCAGCGTCCCATACAGCCCGGTCACGGTGAATCCACCGGCAGGATTACTGTCTGAATTGCCGTTCGAGCTCACGACCTGGCTGATTGCTGCACCATCAGCCCCCATGACGTCCACCCCAGCACCGGCTGTACCGCCGATGGTACCCGCCCCGGTAATCACATTCCCCGTCACCGGAGTGAACACACCTTCAGTAGCACTGTCAGCATCATCGTTGGCCGTCGGCACGTCGTCCACGATCTGCACGCTCAGGGTGTTCGAGGCCGAGTCCCCGTCGCTGTCCACCAGGCTCACCGCGAAGTCTTCGAACAGGCTGTTGTTGCCGTCCGCCGTCGGGTGCGCCTCGTTGTCGTTCAGGGTGTAGCTGTAGCTCACCAGCCCCGTCGCCGGGTTGTACCCGGTGATGGTCAGGGTGTTGCCCAGCGGCGTGGTCACCCCGCTCAGCGGGAAGCCCGCCACCACCCCGTTCACCACGATGTTGATGCCACCCACGCTCAGGGTCTTCACCCC